>NZ_JBVHLW010000018.1:0-123498 GCF_055558795.1 Streptomyces sp. NPDC025618
CGAAACACGAGCCGACCTCCATCTCGGAATGCTTCAACTCGCCTGCAACATAATCTGCTTGAGACGACTCCGAACCTCATTCTGAAACCATCAGTCAGTACGAGTCAGGGTGCCCGCACCGCGTTCCAGGTCCTCAGCCCGGAAGTCCCACCCCCGGCACCCACCACAACCAAAGCCCGTCCGGCGATTGAGGACGCGCCCGAAGGGCGTCCCCGCCGCAGGCGGCAACGAACCCGCACCCGGCAACGAACCCGCACCCAACAGCGCCCACCCCGGGCCCCCGCCCCCAACGCTTTCCGGTCAACTTCGACGTGGACTTCACCCCTTCCCCCGCGACTGAGCGGACCGCCGCACGGCCGAAAGCCGTCCCCAGGGCCTTACGCATCATTGTTCAGCCCTCGTCCCGCCGGTTGCATGTGCCCCGACCGCACATGTTCCGGACGTACGAGGGGGATCAACCTTGCGCAAATCCAGAGCACGTTCAGGCAGATCGGCCGCGAAGAGCGGCATAGCAGGGGCGGCAGCGCTGATGGGCGTTGCCGCCCTTGTCGTGAGCGCGGTGCCGGGGCAGGCCGTCGCCGCTTCCGGCAAGGATCCCGGGAAGGCTCCCGGTGAGGTGATTCCGGGGAAGGGAACCTCCACCCCCTCCCTGGTCGACGGCATCCGCGAAGGCGTGCGGGCGAGCGGCAGCGCGGCCGACGCCGCGCGTGAACACCTCGCCGACAAGCAGAGCCGCTATCACATCGCCGCCCCGGGGCGCGATCTGCGGCCCGTGCAGACGGCGGCCTCGGGGCGGGAAGAGATCGTCCGGCTCCAGCAGAAGTACGGGGGCGTGGACGTCCTCGGCGGGCAGTACGTCGTACGGATGGAGAAGAAGGACGGCAAGCGCGTCGTCACCGGCACCTCCGGGAAGTACTTCACCGGTCTGAGGGCCGGCACCAAGGCCGAGGTGAGCGAGGAGCTCGCGGTGCGGCGGGCCGTCGAGGCGACGTTGCGCGAGCTCGGCGGCACCTGGCTCGGCACCGGGTCCAAGGCGGCGCGGTCCCTGAGCGGCACCGCGCGCGGCCTGGTGGTCGTGCCCAAGGGGCCCGGCGTCCTCACGCACCACGTCACCGTGCGCGGCACCGACCCGGCCGACGGCCGGCCCGTGCTGCGCGAGGTCTACATCGACGCCAAGGCCGGCTTCCCGGTGCTCCAGTACAGCGGCATCAAGACCTTCGGGGACAGCACGGGCAGGTCCGCCGCCACGGCGTCCGCGAAGACCGCCGCGGCGGCGGCGAAGAGCCCCGCGAAGCCCGCGGACGGCGTGAGCCCCGGCATCGCGGGCTCCGGCGTGAAGTACGACGGCACCACCGTCGAACTCGGGCTCTTCAAGGACACCGCCCGCAACGAGTACGTCATGCGCGACTACTCCCGGATGTGGGACTCCACCAAGAACCTGATCTCCACCTGGGACGCGCGCGGCAAGGACGTCAGCGAGGCGTCCGGCAACTGGCCCGCCGGCATCAAGGAGGTCGGCTCGCCCGGCCCGAACTTCGGCAAGGACGCCACCGAGTCGGGCGCCGTCGACGCCCACTGGGCGGCGGGCAAGGTCTACGACTACTACAAGAAGGTCCACGGCCGGAACAGCCTGGACGGCCGTGGCATGGCCATCAACTCCCTGGTCGGCGTGACCCAGTTCGGCGGCGCGTACGTCAACGCCTTCTGGGACGGCACCAAGATGGTGTACGGCGGCGGCGACGAGGAGTACAAGACGCTCTCCGCCGACCTCGACGTCGTCGGCCACGAGATGACGCACGGCGTCGTGGAGAACTCCGCCAACCTCGTCTACGCGGGCCAGTCCGGCGCCCTCAACGAAGCGCTCGCCGACTACTTCGGCAACTCCATCGCCGTGGACGCCGCGGGCATGTCCATGGACGACCCGGACGCGGGCCTGCTGGGCGGCGACCTCTGCCGTACGAAGACCCCGCGGCAGTGCGCCTTCCGTGACCTGAACGACGGCAAGACGACGTCCAAGAACTTCGTCGGCGTCGGCTTCTCCACCGACAACGGTGGCGTGCACATGAACTCCACCCTCTTCTCCGGCGCGCTGTGGAACATCCGCCGGGACGTGGGCCGCACGCTCGCGGACAGGATCGTCTACAAGGCGCTCACGGAGTACATGACCCCGCTGGACGGCTTCACCGAGGGCCGTGAGGCGGTGCTCGCCGCAGCGAGGTCGCTCGGGGCCTCCGCCAAGGACCTGAACACCGTCACGCGCTCCTTCAACGCCCGCGGCATCGTGCCCAACTGGGAGCAGGCCCTCGGCGTCGACACCGACGTGCTGTCCGACAGGCTGAACACCGCGGGCACCGGCGTGGGCGCGGGCGGCGGCTGGTGGGCCGCGTCGCGGTCCAACGACGACGGCTCCGAGGCGTACTCGATCTGGGCGGGCCGCGCGGACGGATCGGGCTCCCCGAAGCTGATCAGCCCCAACGACGGGCGCTACCACGCCTACCCGGCCACGGACGGCAGGACCGTGGTGTGGGTCGCGGTCGGCAAGGACGGCATGGACGTGCTGTCCCGCCCGCTCGCGGGGGGACCCACCAAGAAGCTCTATTCCAGCGCGGTGATCAACGCGGTGCGCGTCGAGGGCGACGTCGTGGTCCTGGAGGAGCAGGGCGCATCCGGTGCCCGTCACGTCGGCTACCTGCGCCCCGGTGACAAGGCCCCGACCTGGGTGGACGGCCGGCGCGACGACACCGAGACGGCCATGCCGTCGGTCGGCGGCGGCCGGATCGCCTATGCCCGGATCACCTCGCAGGGCGACGACTTCCAGTCCGTCACCGAGGTGCTGGACCCGAAGACGGGCAAGGTGGCGCAGACGGGCGGCAACCGCAGGCCCTCGGCGATCGGCCAGACCGGCATCAACGGCACGCACGTCTTCTGGCTTGCGCACGAGTTCGACGCCCAGGACAAGGGGAGCTCGGCGGTGCGGCGGGCGAACCTCGACGGTACGGGCGTGACCGACCTCAGCAAGGAGCAGGGCCCGCAGTCGCTCTTCCCCCTCGACCTGACGGCCTCGGAGAGCGCCGTGACGGTCACCTCGCTGCCGCCGGAGACCACGACCGGCAACGAGGCGCTGCCGAAGCTCTACCAGTTCGCGGCGGACGGCTCGACCGACCCCGCGCGGGCGCGGGTCTCCTGCAACCGCGGTGAGCAGTCGTCGGCCGCGGCGGTGGGCGGCAAGCAGGTGGTGTGGCTCGACGGCACCACCGGTTACACCGACCTGGTCACCCGCACCCGCCCGGCGGGTTCCTGCGGCTGACGCGTGAGGTGAGGCAACGAACCGGGCCCCCGCCGCCGATGTGCGGGGGCCCGGCGCTCTTGCGGGCGGATGGTGGTGCGGTTCAGCCGCCGGCCAGTGCCTGGAGGCGGCTGTAGGAGCCGTTGAAGCGGTTGTGGTCACCGACGGTCGGTCCGGTGTCGGTGTACTGCCAGACGGTGTGGAAGCCCCAGCCCGCCGGGAGCTCGCCGACGGACGAGCCGTAGCGCGGGATCCACAGAGGGTTGACGGAGCCGAAGCCGCCGTAGTTGCCGGTGCACTGCTTCCACCAGCCCGTCGCGGTGTAGATCATCGCGTCGCGGCCGGTGCGCGCGCGGTACGTACGGAGGAAGTCCGCGATCCAGCTCCGCAGCGCGCTCCCGCTCATGCCGTAGCAGACCGAGCCGTAGGGGTTGTACTCGATGTCGAGCACCCCCGGCAGCGTCTTGCCGTCACCGGACCAGCCGCCGCCGTGCGTCGCGAAATAGGCGGCCTGGGCGGCGCCGCTGGAATTGTCGGGCAGAGCGAAATGATAGGAGCCGCGGATCATTCCCGCGTCGTAGGAGCCGTCGTACTGCTGGGCGAAATAGGGATTGGTGTAGCTCGTGCCCTCGGTGGCCTTCACATAGGCGAAGCGGTTGCCGCTGTTCCAGAGTGTGGACCAGGGGACGTTCCCGTTGTGGCTGCTGACGTCGACGCCCTCGACGGAGGCGCTGAGCGAGGGCGGAGGCGTGCGGCCCGTCTGCGGCTCGTGGCGGCGGACGGTGGAACCGAGCCAGTCCTGCTCGGGGTGGGAGGGCCGCTTGCCGCCCGGCGTGGGGGAGGCGGCGAGCGCGGTGCCGGGCAGGGCGACGACCAGGGCCAGCAGGGCGGCGAGCAGGGAGAGCAGGGGGATGCGGACGCCGGCAGCCGTGGGGGACTGCCGGCGCGGTGGAGCGGGTCTGAGCTCGGGCATGGCGGACTCCGGGGAGCGGTGTGGGGGGAGTGCCGTAGGACACGACTACGTTGGTGTGACCATGTCATACCCAAAATATCGAGCACGGACTCGTCGGCCTCACGGGGACGCGGTGCTGTTGCCGGTCCCATCCTGCGAAATACTTACGGAGCTGCGGCTATGTGCCGCGGTCCACGAGAATTTTCAGCAGCCGGAAAGCCGGAGAGGGCCTCGACGTGCACCAGACGACTCCCCCGCACCCCGAGGACAGCAATGGTGTGGACCAGGCTTACCTCGCACTGGAACGCGAACTGGCCGTCTTCCTCCGCCGCGCCCGCGCCTCCTCCGGCGAGATGGCCCGCGCCGTCCACCCCGAACTGGAGGCGGCCGCCTACGGCCTCCTCGTCCGGCTGGAGGACGCGGGGGAGCAGCGCGCGACGGATCTCGCGGCGTACTTCGGCGTCGGCAAGGCGACCATGAGCCGGCAGCTGCGGGCCCTCGGCGACCTCGGGCTCGTCGCCCGGACCCCCGACCCCGCGGACGGCCGCGCGTCCCTGGTCCGCATCACGGACGAGGGCCGCGCCCGCTTCACGCGCGTCCGCGACGCGCGGCGGGCTCATCATGTGCGCAAGCTGGCGGACTGGGATCCTCGGGAGATCGCCGAACTGGCCCGTCTGCTCCGCCAGTTGAACGTGAGCGCGGAGGGGTAGGGCGGGGTTCGGGTGCGGACCGACTGCGCCTGCGGCGGGAGCGCCCTGCGGGCGCGTCCTCAAACTCCCCCAGCTACCGCTGGGAGGTGCCCCCAACGGGCTGATTTGGCTGATCTGAGTGCGCCATCCAGCCCGTCCGGCGTTTGAGGACAACGCGCGAAGCGTGTTGCTGGGGGTCCGGGGTCTCCCCGGTTTCGGGAAGGGGCGGGGCTGGGGAAAGAGCCCGCCGCAGGCGCAGCCGGACCGCTCCCCGGGACCGAACCGCCGCCAACGGCTAGAGCTCCGCGAACACCACCGCCGCATCATCATGCCCCTTCCCCCGCACCAACCCCCGCCGCCCCGGATCCGACTCCGCACATCGCACCGCGTCGATCAGAGCCTGCGGCCCCTCCTTCGACAGCAGCCCGAAGCACGCCGGCCAGTCCCCCTCCCCGAAGACCTCCACCCACCGCCCCGCCCCGTCCGTGAGCGCCGCCAGCGCCCGCACGGACGCGCGCGGTGACACACCGGTCACGGCCAGGGCGGCGACCGACGGTGAGGCGGCGGCCGTGAAGAAGCCGCCGGGGGCGTTGCGTTGCCCGTCCGTCACGGGGCCCCGCGCGCGCAGCCGGTCGATGCGGTCGTCGAGGACCGCCCTCACCGTGCCGTCGGGTGCCTCGACGAGGAGGACGGAGTCGGAGAGGACGAGGTGCTCCACGCGCTCGTCGTCCCAGCGGGCCACGACGACGGTGGCCTGGGGCGTGCGGCGGTGGGTGAGGTCACACGTGGCGCGATGGGCGTCCGCCGTGCGGGAGACCGCCTCCGCGAGGCAGTCGGCGAGCGCGTGACCGGGGCGTGAGACGGCGAGTTCCAGGAGGGCGCCGCCGAGCCGCGCGGTGAACCAGGGGACGCCGTGGGCGCAGCCGGTGTCCCCGGAGGGCGGTGGGGTCACGCCGTCCAGCAGGACGAGCACGCCACCGCGCCCCGAGGCCGGCAGGGCGACGGACGCAAAGTCCTCGTTCGGGTGGTGGGGATCCCCCGGCTGGGTGGCGAGTTCGATGCGCATGGGGCCAGTGTGCCGGATGCCGGAAATCCAGTCGTGCGGGTGCGCATCCTGGAGGCACATGCCGCGTTCTCCAGGTGACGTGCTGACCTGGCCCGTATGCGATGAGTGAAGCATCGCGAGTCAATTCCCGGGCTGGGTTCACTCGTTCGAGTGGCCGGGTGGGCGAAGGGCACCCTCTCCTCAGAGGTGCTGAAAGGGTCAAATCCGTACCAGGGGTGGGGCAGGCGAGAGTGGAATGAGAGCACCGGTGCGGAAGAAGCGGCCGCGGGGCGGCGAGCGGGAGCGGCAGTCCTCGGCGGTGCGGGAGCGCACCGCCCGTGTGCGTAACCGGCTGACCGCCTCCGTCGCGGTCACCGCCCTCACCGTGCTCGCGGCGAGCACCTTCGGCGCCGTGGACGCCACCCGCGAACTCGGCCGCGCCGAGCGGCTCGCGGCCCTCGCCGACGCCGACGGGCCCGCCCTCGGCCTCGCCCACTCCCTCGCGGACGAGCGCGACGCCGCGACGCAGTACGTCGCGGGCGGCCGCTCCGACAAGGCGGAAGCGGCCGCCATCAAGACCCAACGCGCCCATGTGGACCAGGAGATCGAGGACTTCCGGCCCGCCGCCCCCGCCGCCCTGCGCGACCGGCTCGACGCCCTCACCGCCGCCCGCCACCAGGCGCTCGACAGTGACGACGCCCTGGCCGTCTTCACCGCCTACACCGGCATCGTCCAGGCGCTGCACGGCGTCGCCGACACCGTGACCCTGCACGGCGGCGCCGGGGGCGACGCCGCGGCCCTCCCCGCCCTCGGCCGCGCCGTCGAGGAGGACTCCGCCACCCGCGCCCTGCTGCTGGGCGCCATCGCCGCGCACGGCGACGCGGCCCTCGTCTCCGCGGCCCAGCGGACCGCCGCCGCGGAGAAGGACGCGCTCGCCGACTTCGACCGGCAGGCGAGCGCCAAGTCCCGCGAGGCGTACGCCGGTACGGTCAGCGGCCCCGACGTCACCGCCGCCGCGGACCACACCACGCGCCTCACCCGTCCCCAGGTCACCGCGGCGGAGCTGGCCGCAGAGCCCGTCGAGCCCGTGCGCTCGGCGCTCAGTTCCCGCCTGGACCTGATGCGCCAGGCCGAGTCCGACCTCGCCGCCAATCAGGCCGACCGCGCCGCGGCACAGCGCCACGACGCGCTCGCCGCGCTGGAGCTGCGCGCCGGGCTGTTCCTCGCATGCCTGATCGTCGCCCTCTTCACCGGCGTACGGACGGCCCGCTCCATCACCCGGCCGCTCACCTCGCTGCGGCTCGGCGCGCGCCGCGTCTGCGCCGACCCCGTCGCCGAGAAGCCGATCGGCTTCAAGGGCCGCGACGACGAATTCGCCGAGACCGCGCGGGCCGTCGACCTCCTCCACGAGACCGTCGTCCGCCAGCAGGAGCGCATCGCCGTCCTCGAAGGCGAGCGCACCCGTCTCATCGCCGCCCGCCACCTGCTCGCCGAGGAGCACGACGCCCTGCGCGAGCGGCACCAGGAGCTCGCCGGGCAGCTGGCGGAGGAGGCGGCCGCCCGCACCGCCGAGCACCCCGGTGACGCGGCCGAGCGGGCCCGCGGCCTCTTCGTCGGGCTCTCCCTGCGCACCCTCGGCCTCGTCGAGCGCCAACTCGCCGTCATCGAGGGCATGGAGACCCACGAGACCGACCCCGAGCGCCTGGAGACCCTCTTCACGCTCGACCACCTCGCCACCCGCATGCGCCGCAACAGCGAGAACCTCCTCGTCCTCGCGGGCACCGAGAGCGTCACCGGGCGGCCCGAGCCCGTACCGCTGCTCGACGTCCTGCGGGCCTCGGCGGGCGAGATCGAGCGGTATCAGCGCGTCCGCATCCAGTCGCTGCCTCCGCACGCCCGGCTCTTCGGCCACGCGTCCGAGGACGTCAGCCACCTCGTGGCCGAACTCCTGGAGAACGCCACGACGTTCTCCCCGCCCGACGCCCAGGTGCAGCTCTCCGGCTGGCTCCTGGAGACCGGCGACATCGCGCTGTCCGTGCAGGACGAGGGCATCGGCATCGCCCCCGACCGCCTCGCCGAGTTCAACGCCCTGCTCGCCGCCCCCGACCCGGACGGCCCGCCCCCCACCGCCCCGGCGGGCGGGGCCGCGTGGGCGGGGCGCGCCCGGGGCGGCATGGACGCCCACCCGGCCGACACCGGCCAGGCGCCGGGCCTCGGTCTGTACGTGGTCGCGCGGCTCGCCGCCCGGCACGGCATCCGCGTCCAGCTGCGCGAGCAGACCACGGGCGGCATCGCGGCCGTCGTCGTGCTGCCCGCCGCGCTCCTGGCCGACGGGCCCCCCACCGTCACCGGCCTCGGCGACACCCCGCCCGTGCCGGGCGCCGCGGCCGCGCCCCCGATCCACCTCCCCGGCTCCATCGCCGAGACCAGCGCGCCCCCGGTGCCCGGGAGCCGGCACCGCGCGCACGCCGCCCCCGCCCCCCTGCCGCCCCTTTCGCCCCTGCCCGTCCACCCGGCGGATCCGCCCACCGGCCACCTCCCGGACGGGATACGGCCCACCGGCCCGCCGCCCGGGGCACCCGTGGTGGGACGGCACGCCCGGCCGTCGGCGCTCGGCGACCCCGCCGCCTTCGCGCCCACCGTCCCCGGCCAGGGCTCCGCCCAGGTCACCGGCAACGGCCTGCCCCGCCGCACCCCCCAGTCCGTGCCGCAGCGGGCCGAGGCGCCCCAGCTGCGCCAGGGCGTCGACGCGGAGGCCCTGCGGCGCAAGCTCGCGGGATTCCAGCGGGGCGCGGCCGAGGGACGCCGCGACGCCGTGGCGGAGTTCGCGGCACGCACCACTGAATCGAACCAAGCGGGGCCGTCTGCTCAGGGCGGCACTGTCGAGGAGGCACGCGGTTGACTGCATTTTCCCGGGAGGCGACTCCCGTCACACCTGTCGGCCCCGCCGTCTACGGGCTGAGTCACGAAGCCCGCAATCTGCACTGGCTGCTGGCCGGTCTCGTCGACGAGGTGCCGGGCGTACGGTCCGTCGCCGTCGTCTCCTCCGACGGCCTGCTGCTGCTCTCCTCCGACCCCGAGCGGACCCCCCGGCCCGGCCTCGACCGGCCCGCCGGACCCCGCGGCTCCACCGGCGACCTCGCCACGATCGTGGCGGGCCTGGGCAGCCTGACGACGGGAGCCGCCTGCCTGATGGACGGCGGCGTCGTCAAGCAGACGATGGTCGCCATGGAAGACGGGAGCCTGTTCGTGATGACGATCAGCGATGGCTCGCTCCTCGGCGTGCACGCGGACCCCGACTGCGACATGAGCGTCATCGCCTATCAGATGGCGCTCTTCGTCGGCCGGGCCGGACACGTGCTCACCCCCGAACTCCGCAGGGAGCTAAGGCAGTCGGTGGAGGCGGTCGAATGAGCCAGGCGGTGCTCTGCCGCAAACCCGCCCGCGTACGCCCCTACTCCCTCACCGGCAGCAGGCCGCGCCGGTGCCGGGTGCTGCTCGTGGAGACGTTCGTGGCCGCGCTCGACGCCCCGGACGATGTCCCGGACCACGCACCGCCCGACGTACCGCCCGACCTACCGCCCGAGCCGGAGCCGCCGGGCGGCAGCGCGCCGCTGCCGCCCCGCTCCGTCCCGGAGGCGCGGCCGCTGCCCGAGGCCCGCGCCATCGTCGAACTCTGCTTCCGGCTGCGCTCGGTCGCGGAGATCGCCGCACTGCTGAAAATGCCCCTGGGGGTGGTCCGGGTGCTGCTCCTTGAACTGGCCGACCAGGGCAGGATCCGCGTCTTCGACACGGGCCACGGCACGGGCCGGCCCGACCGCGCGCTGCTGGAAAGGGTGCTGGGTGGACTTCACAGGCTCTGAAGCCGATCCTCGGAGGGCGGCCCTCGCCGTGCGCGGCGAGGACCCGACGCGCGGGGGACCGCCCGCCGCCCCCGACGTCCCCCGCGGCTGGCAGACCGACCGCAGCCGCGCCCCGCACGCCACGAAGATCGTCGTGGCGGGCGGCTTCGGCGTCGGCAAGACGACCTTCGTCGGCTCCGTCTCCGAGATCACCCCGCTGCGGACCGAGGCGGTCATGACGGTCGCGGGCGAGTCCGTCGACGACCGCAGCGCCACCCCGGAGAAGACGACGACCACGGTCGCCATGGACTTCGGGCGCATCACCCTCGACACCGACCTGGTGCTCTATCTCTTCGGCACCCCCGGCCAGGAGCGCTTCTGGTTCATGTGGGACGACCTGGTGCGCGGCGCCATCGGCGCGGTCGTCATGGCCGACACCCGGCGGCTGGCCGACTGCTTCCCCGCCCTCGACTACTTCGACAGCGCGGGCCTGCCCTACATCGTCGCCGTCAACCAGTTCGAGGGCGCCGAGCGCCATGAACCGGAAGAGGTGCGCGAGGCCCTCGCCCTGCCCCGCCAGGTGCCCCTGATCCAGATGGACGCCCGGCAGCGGGTCGCGGTCGTCGACACCCTGCTGATCCTCGTCGGCCGGGCCCTCGAAGCCACACCCGGATAACCGCCACACCCCGCCCGGTGCGGCGCGGCGCCACGCCCGTACGAAGGAGCTTCACCCATGCGCCGGATCCTCATCGTCGGAGCGGGCCAGTCCGGACTCCAACTGGCCCTCGGCCTCCAGGCCAAGGGGTACGACGTGACCCTGATGTCCCACCGCACCGCCGACGAGGTGCGGGCCGGCCGGATCATGGCACCCCAGTGCCTCTTCCCGACGGCGCTGCGCCACGAGAGCGAGCTCGGGCTCGACTTCTGGACGGACCGGGCCCCGCGCATCGAGGGGCTCGGCGTCTCGGTGGCCGGTCCCGAGGCGGAGAGCGGTGGGCGCACCCGGCTGGTCGACTGGCTCGGCAGGCTCGACGGCTGCGCCCAGTCCGTCGACCGCCGGGTCAAGACGGCCGGCTGGCTGGACACCTTCGCCGAGCGCGGCGGCCGGCTCGTCATCCACGCCGCGACCGTCTCCGACCTCGACGTCCTCGCCGGGCGCTACGACCTGGTGCTGGCCGCCGTGGGCCGGGGCGAGCTGGCGTCCCTGTTCGGCCGGGACGCGGCCCGCTCCCCGCACTCCACCCCGCAGCGCGCCCTCGCCGTCGCCTGTGTGCACGGGCTCGCCCCCCGCCCCGAGCACCCCGCCCTCGAAGCGGTCCGCTGCACCCTCGTCCCCGGCGTCGGCGAGCTCTTCGTCATCCCCACCCTCACCCTCTCCGGCCGCGCCGACCTCCTGCTCTGGGAGGGCCTGCCGGGCGGCCCGCTGGACGTCTTCCGCCAGACGGCGGGCCCGAGCGGGCACCTGGCCCGCTCGCTGGAGCTGCTGGAACGGTTCGCCCCTTGGGAATACGCGCGCGCCACGGAGGTCGAACTGACCGACGCCAACGCCACGCTGGCCGCCCGCCATGTCCCGACCGTCCGGCACCCCGTCGCCCGGCTGCCCTCGGGCGGCCTCGTCCTGGGCGTCGCGGACACGGTCGTCGCCGACGACCCCGTCACCGGCCAGGGCGCCAGCTCCGCCGCCAAGTGCGCCGCCTCCTACCTCGCGTCGATCGTGGAGCGGGGGGAGGGGCCCTTCGACGAGGCGTGGATGCGGGCCACGTTCGACCGCCACTGGGCATCCGCCCGGCACACGACCCGCTGGACGAACGCGATGCTCGGCCCGGTGCCGGAGCATGTGCTGACGCTGATGAGGGCGGCCGCCAGCTTTGACGCTGTGGCGGACCGGCTGGCCCGGGGCTACGACGATCCGTCGGATCTGGAGGGCTTCTTCTTCGACGCCGAACGGGCGGAGCGGTACGTGGCGAGCGTGGCGGGTTCCTTCCCCCCAGCCCCGCCCCTTCCCGGCTGCGTCTGATGCGGGGTGCGGGTTTCGTCGCCGCCTGCGGCGGGAGCGGCCTTGGGGGTCCCCCCGGACGAAGTCTGGGGGAGCGTCCTCAAACTCCCCCAGTTAACGCTGGGAGGTGCCCCCAACGGGCTGGTTATGGCTGAGCTCAGCCATAACCAGCCCGTCCGGCGTTTGAGGACAACGCGCGAAGCGTGTTGCGGGGTCCGGGGCGCGGCCCCCCACGCGGCGGAGCCGCACATCAGACGCAGCCGGGATGGGGCGGGGCTGGGGAAAAGCCCGCCGCAGGCGCACGCACACCCCAGCGCTCAGGACGGCGCCCCCGACCCCCCGTACCCCGCATCGGACCCGCCCGCCGAACCACTCGGCAGGGCGGCCGGCGGATCGTAGTCCCGCAACGGCGGAGCATCCGCGTCCGGCCGCACCACCCCCAGCAGCGGATTCGCCGCGATCGGCGAGACCTTCACCGTCGCCCCGGGACGGGGGGCCTGTATGACAAGGCCGTTGCCGATGTAGATCGCGACATGTGTCGCCCCCTCGAAATAGATCACGAGGTCACCGGGGCGGATCCGGTCCAGCGGCACCTTCGGCAGGGACTTCCACTGCTCCTGGCTCGTCCGCGGGATGATGTCACCCGCGTGGGCCCACGCCTGCGAGGTGAGGCCGGAGCAGTCGAAGGACTCGGGGCCGGCCGCGCCCCACACATAGGGCTTGCCGATCTGCCGGTACGCGTACTCCAGCGCCTTCCCGCCGAGCGCGGACGGCATGGCCGATCTCCCGAGCCGCCCGGAGGCGAGCAGCTTGCGCTGGGCCTCGCCGATGTCCTTCTGCTCCAGCTTGCGGAGCTCGGAGAGCTGCTCACCGGTGAGCGAGGCCAGCATCCTCTCGACCTGGTCGAGGCTCTTGCGCACATCGTCGCGCTGCTGCTTCTGCTGGGCGGCGAGTGTCTGCTGGGCGTTGAGGGCGTCCTGCGCCTTGCCCGCGAGGTCCGCGGCCCGCTTCTCGTTCTCCGTGAGCCGGCCGACGGTGGCGGCGCGCTGCCCGGCGGCCCGCTGGAGCTGGTGGCCCCGGTCGAGGGCCTGCTGGGGGTCGGCGCTGAAGAGGAAGCCCATGTACGGGGAGAGGGTGCCGCTGCTGCCCTGGTACTGCTCCCGGGCGAGCCGCCCGGCGGCGTCCCGGCTGCCGGTGAGCGCGATCCGCGCGTCGGCCAGCTGCTCGTCTATCTTCTTCACCTGGTCGCGCTGCTTCTTCAGGCGCTCCTCGGTGGCGTTGTACTTCTCCGTCGCTTCCTCGGTCTTGCGGTAGAGCGACTGGAGCTGGGAGAGCAGGGAGCTCACGGGCTGGTCGGGCGGGTCGGCGGGGGCCGCCGACGCCATGGGCGCGGGCAGTGCGACCGACGCGGCGCCGGCTATCAGCGCCGCCGTGCAGACAGCGCGCACGAACCGTCCTGACACGGGCTCACCTCCGATGCGTGGGCGTGATCGTCAGCCCAAGGAGGATCGTGCCATGGTGGCCGCCGTTACGGCAGTGGGGTGGGCGAATCCGCCTAACCTGCTCACCCCCTGGTTCCCCTGCCGTCACCCGTTCGGCGGGCGCGTGCCACCGCCGCCCGGGCCGCCTTGCGCGCCGGGGCGCGACCAGGGCCATCTGAGGCCGCCGCCGGGGGTGCCGTCCGGGTCGTACTCGTACTTCCAGCCCTTGTGCAGCCCCAGCCGCTTCGTCGTGGCCGCCTGGACGCGCCTGTACACGTGCACGACCTCGGTCCCCCCGTTTCCGTCCGGCACGGGGATCTCATAGGTCTTCGGCGGGTGCCCGGAGAGCCCGAGCAGTACCGGCAGTACGCGCCCGTCCAGGGGGCCGCCCACGAAGGGCGTATCTTCGCTTCTCACACCACCAGTCTGCGTCAGCCCCGGCCGGGGGCCCGCGTCCGTAGGGCCGCCCGCGCGGGTCAGTCGCGCTCTTCGCGCGGTATGAGGTGCCGGAGATACGCCTCCGGCTCGCTCAGATACCGCCGCCAGTGGTCGACGAGCAGCAGCTCGCTCCACTCCACGGGCGTGATGCCGTGCTCCCCGACCTCCAGGATCCGCGCGCCGGGCGTCGACGCGAGCACGGGGGAGTGGGTCGCGCAGATCACCTGGGCACCCGAACGGCCCAGCCGGTGCATCAGCGCGACGAGCCGCAGGCAGGAGGCGAAGGACAGCGCCGCCTCCGGCTCGTCCATCACATAGAGCCCCGGCTGCTGGAACATCGCCTCGAAGACGGTCAGGAAGCCCTCGCCGTGGCTCATCTCCGAGGTGTTCTCCTCCCAGTAGCCCGGCAGCCCCCACACCGTCTCCATCAGGCCGAACGCGGTCTCGGCCCGCAGGAAATAGCCCTTCTTCCGCGTCCGCGGGCCGGTCATCATGCGGGCGCCGGCCGAGGTCAGGTCCAGGCGCATGGCGCCGCCGAGCACCGACGGCGGCCGGTCGTTCCCGTACTTCCGCCCGGCCCGGCCGCCGCGCCCGTCCAGCCCGTACGCCTCCGCTATCGCCTCGACGACGGTCGACTTGCCCGACCCGTTCTCCCCGACGAGGAAGGTGACCGGGGCGTCGAAGGCGATCCCCTCACCGAGGAGCTCCTTCACACACGGCACGGCCCAGGGCCAGCCACCCCCCTCGCGGCCGTCGACGAGCTCGGGCGGTACGTAAGCGCGGTTCACGAGCATGCTCACGAGCGTACGAGGGGGGTCTGACATCGGCCCGGGGCCGCCGCTACAGCAAATGCTCCGCCGCCGAGAGCATCGGCGTGATCCGGCGCGCCAGCGTTCCCGCGCGGCCGTCCGGGGCCTCCAGGGACAGGACGGCCTCGACCACCCGGCCCGCCTGTTCGTCGCCCGCCCCGGTGGCCAGCAGGAGGGCCAGGAACTCGTCGACCAGCAGGTCGCGCAGCTCGGGCAGCGGCGGCTGCTTGCCCTCGTCCAGCCAGATCAGGGACGCCGCCTCGACCGCCGTGATCCACGTGCGGACCATCATCCGCAGCCGGGGGCCCGGCCGGCGGACCCGCAGGTGGGTGAGGACCTGCTCGGCCGCGGCCCGGCGGACGCCGTCGACGATCGCGCCCGTGCGGGAGGTCTCGACGACGCTGCCGCCCTGGAGCAGGGCGCTGAAGCCCGCGTCGTGCTGGTCGACGAAGCCGAGGTAGCGGTCGAGGGCGGCGGACAGCCGGCCGGTGAGCGGGCCGGACTGCGGCTCGGCGAAGCACAGTTGGAGATCGTCCGCCGCGCTGCGCAGCGCCGCCTCGTAGAGCTGGGGCTTGCCGCCGGGGAAGTAGCGGTAGACGAGCGGCCGTGACACCTCGGCGGCGGCCGCGACCTCGTCCAGGGAGACGTCCTCGGGCGCGCGGTGCGCGAAGAGCGCGAGCGCGGCGGCGATCAGCTGGGTGCGGCGTTCCTCGACGCTGAGCCTGCGGTAGGTGGAGCGGGGGGACGGAGTCGGTGCGGTTCCGCTGCCGTTCATGTACGGCAGCGTATCCGCACCTCCGCGCGGGCAGGCCGGGCCGCGTCAGGGCCGCGCGAGCAGGCCGGAGCTCTGCCACAGCCGCCGCCCGAGGCCCCGCATCACCCCGATCTCGTCCAGGAAGTCCGTCAGCCGCTTCGCGCCCGCCTGCATGACCTCCCGCCGGTGGCCGCTCGCCCGCACCTGGGCGACGGCCTCGCGGCGGTCGAGCCCCACGTTCGTATAGACGGCGGGGTTGACGAACGCGAGCGAGAAGACGCGGGCCGCCTCGCCGGAGCTCAGCCGGGTCAGGCCCGCCTCCCAGCGCGGGCAGGTCACCATCTGGCGGCGCAGCTCCTCGCGCGCGTAGCGGACGTGGCGCGCCTCCTCCACGACATGGATGCGGGTGGCGCCGCGGACCACGCTCTGCACGCGCTCGTCGGGGAAGGTCAGGCGCTGCATGTAGTCGAGGATCTCCTCGCCGAGGAGGGTGCAGGCGAAGGAACCGGGCGTGGTGGAGACGGACTTGAGAATCCTGGCCAGATTGTGATGCAGCCCGGAGACCGGATAGGTGGGGGCGCCCGACTTCTCGACCATGCGGGCGAACATCTTGGAGTGCCTGCACTCGTCGGCTATCTCGGTGAGCGCGTAGCGGACGTGCGCGCTGCCGACCGGCTTGTCGTAGATGTGCCGGACCAGCAGCTGCATCAGGATGATCTCGAACCAGATGCCCAGCGAGGCGAGCGACGCGGCCTCGTGCCGGGAGAGCTCCAGGCGCTGCTCCTCCGGCATCCTCCGCCACATCGGGGTGCCGTAGAGGGAGAGCAGCTCGGGCGGCCAGAACCACTTGCCCTCTTCGAGGGGCGCGTCCCAGTCCAGTTCGGTGTCGGGGTCGAAGGAGTGCTTCGCCGAGGACTCCAGCAGGCGCTCGGCCGTTCTCTCGCGGTCCTTGAGCAGGCCGAGCGCGTCCCGGAGCGGCTCTCGTGCGGTCTCGGTGGTCATGGCTGAGGACACCTCGTCTATGGGTTACCCGCGGTCACCCGCTTATGAGACTGCTTGTCAGCAAGGACGTCAATCCCCTTCGCGCAAGCTTTCGGCTTACGCGTACAGGACCGGCCACCCGGTCATTGACCCGGCGGTAACCACCGTGTGAGCCTGCCAACTGTCCACCCGCGCACGGGACATGCGGGCCACATCAGGGACGGGAGGCGTCATGACGACGCGGGATCTCACGCAGCGGAACTCCTACGCCCACGACCCCGGGGCCCCCACCTGGGCGGTCCCCGCCACCGGCGCCGCCCGCCTCGCCTGGGACTACGGGGGAGGCAGGGACAACCTCCTCGCCCTCTACCAGAAGGGCAAGGACAAGCAGTGGGACGCCGTCACCCGGATCGACTGGGGCCTGCCCGTCGACCCGTACGACCCGCTCGGCGTCCCGGACGAGAACCTGCCCGTCCACGGCACTCCTTACTGGACGCGGATGAGCGAGGCCGACAAGCGCGAGCTGCGCCGCCGCTACGCCGCCTGGCAGTTCAGCCAGTTCCTGCACGGCGAGCAGGGCGCCATGGTGTGCGCTGCGCGCATCGTGGAGTCCGTGCCCGACCTGGACGCGAAGTTCTACTCCGCGACCCAGGTCATGGACGAGGCCCGGCACGCGGAGATCTACAGCCGCTTCCTGCGGGAGAAGGTCGGGCTGCTCCACCCCATCGACGACAACCTCGCCTCGCTGCTGGACGACACCCTGCGGGACTCGCGCTGGGACATGCCCTATCTGGGGATGCAGGTGCTCATCGAGGGCCTCGCCCTCGCCGCCTTCGGCATGCTGCGCGACACCACGGACAAGCCGCTGCCGAAGCAGATCCTCGCGTACGTCATGCAGGACGAGGCCCGCCACGTCGCCTTCGGCCGCATGGCACTGCGCGACCACTACCGGCAGCTGACCGACGCCGAGCGCCGCGAGCGCGAGGAATTCGTCATCGAGGGCTGTTACTTGATGCGGGACCGGCTGCGCGGAGAGGTGGTACTCACCGATTTCGGCATACCGCGGGCCGACGCCGTCGAGCTCAGCGAGCAGTCCGAATTCCTGCGGCTCTTCCGGAAGCTGCTCTTCAGCCGCATCGTCCCGTGTGTGAAGGACATCGGCCTGTGGGGCGAGCGGCTCCAGCGCGCGTACGTCGACATGGGCGTGCTCGAACTCGGCGACAGCAGCCTCGACCTCCTCATGGCCCAGGACGAGGAGGCGGCCGAGCGGCTCGACGCCCGGCGCTTCGCCGCCGAGGAGGCGGCGCGCCGGGCGGAGGTGGCGGCGGTGATCGCCGACGGCGCGGGGGAGGCGGCCGGGAGCTGATCCGGAAGATGTCACTCCACTTTGCCCGGGGAGGACGTTGGGGCCGATAACGCGATGTGTAGGTCTTGTGACCGGTTGGAACCTTCTTTTCGGTATGGGCGTCCTTGCTGTGCACCAGCGGGGTAACTCACTGTGCACCAGCGGGGCAACTCGCACCGAGGGAGGGGAAGTTCATGGCACGACTCAACGCCCGCGCGCGGCACGTCGTGATGACGACGATGTCGATCCTGGCGCTCGCCGCGACCATACCGGGTTGCGTGGCCATGGCCACGGAGGATCCGGGGAAACCGGCACACCGCCAGGACGGCGAGCGGAGCCCGGCGCGGGCGCCGTCCTCGTCCCAGCCGCCGTCCGCACCGGCCACACCGGCCCGAGTCTCGGACGCGATCACTCACGAGTCGGAGACCCCGGGCAAGGCCGTCAACCTGACCATAGACGACGGTCCGGAACCCATCTGGACGCCGAAGGTGCTGGACGTACTGAAGAAGTACGACGTGAAGGCCACCTTCTGCATCATCGGCTCGCGCGCGAAGGAGTATCCCGAGCTCGTCAAAAAGGTGGTCGCCGCCGGTCACCGGCTCTGCGACCACTCCGTGGACCACAACACGGCCATGGACCAGCGCCCCGAGTCCTACCAGCGGCAACAGGTCCTCGACGCCCAGCAGATGATCCTGGACGCGGCGGGCCCCGGCGCCCGGGTGCTCTACTACCGCGCTCCCGGCGGCGCGTTCACCCCGTACAGCCGCGAGGTCGCGGCCTCCCACGGGATGCGCCCGCTCGGCTGGAACGTCGACACGCGTGACTGGACCAACCCCGGCGTCGAACGGATCGTCGACGCCGTCCACCAGGGCCTGCGGGACGGGCCCACCATCCTCTTCCACGACGGAGGCGGTAACCGCGGCCAGACCGTGGCCGCCCTCGACCGGCTCATCCCCTGGCTCAAGGACCAGGGTTACGCTTTCGGCTACCCCAAGGTCTGACACCCTCCGCCGCCCGCACGCGGAACCGATCCCGCGGACCCGCCGCACCGCACGCGGCGGGTCCGTCCGCGACCGGGGCTACCAGCGGAACGCGTCCATCGGCGGCGGGCCGGCCTGCCGCCCGGCGGGCGCCGCGTGCCGCGGGTGCCGCGGGTCCAGGAACCAGTGCCGGGCCGACACCAGCCACCACACGCCCGCGAAGCCCACGACCGCGGCCACCGCGATCGGCGCGTAGTTGAACGTGTCGACGGTGACGGGCCCGGACTGCGGCAGCATGAACAGCACCGTGATCACCGCCACCCAGGAGATCGCGGTGATCCCGACCGGCCTCGACCACCGCCCCAGGTGCCACGGCCCGCGCTCGAACGCCGCGCCCTTGCGGAGCCGCAGCAGGGTCGGCACCGCGTAGGCGATGTAGAGGCCGATCGTGGCGATCGAGGTGACCGCCGCGTACGCCGTGGAGTTGACCAGATAGGGCAGCCCCAGCAGGAAGGCGCCGAGCGCCGCCAGCCACACCGCGTTGGTGGGCGTGCGCGTCTGCGGGTTGATCCGGTGCCAGACCCGCGCGAAGGGCAGCGCGCCGTCCCGCGAGAACGCGTAGATCATCCTGGAGTTGGCCGTCACCGACGCCATCCCGCAGAACAGCTGCGCGACGATCACCACGAGCAGCAGCAGCTTCCCCGCCGAGGCGCCCAGCGCGTCCATGAAGATCTGCGCCGGCGGCACCCCGGTCCCGGTGCCCACCGAGCCCGCCCAGTCCTGGATCGCGTACGTCATCCCGGCCAGCAGCACGAAACCCGCGATCCACGACACCCAGATCGAGCGCACGATGCCCCGCGGCCCGGACACCGAGGCGTCGTTCGTCTCCTCCGTCATATGGGCGGAAGCGTCGTAGCCGGTGAAGGTGTACTGCGCCACCAGCAACGACAGCAGCCCCACATAAAGGCCCGAGCCCCAGCCCGTGTCGTTCACGAAACGCGTGAAGACGAACGACGTCGACCGGTGCCCGTCCGGCACGAAGGCCAGCGCCCCGACGATCAGCAGCACACCCAGCAGATGCCACCACACGCTCACGGAATTCAGAAAGGCGACCAGCCGGACGCCGAAGGTGTTCAGCAGGGCGTGCAGCACGAGCACGGCACCGAAAAGGGCGATCGTGTGGCCGGGCGTCGCCGCGACACCGAACTGAAGGTCCAGATAGGCGTTGAGGAAGGACGCCGCCCCGAAATCGACGCCCGCCGTGCACGCGATCTGGCCCAGCACGTTGAACCACCCGGTGAACCACGCCCACGCCGCCCGCGACCGCTCGGGCGCCATCCGGTGCGCCCAGAAATACAGCCCCGCCGAGGTCGGATAGGAGGAACACACCTCCGCCATCGCCAGCCCGACGACCAGCGTCATCGCGCCGACACCGACCCAGCCCCACATGAGCATCGCCGGGCCGCCGGTCCGCATGCCGAAGCCGTACATCGTCATGCACCCGGAGAGGACCGAGATGATCGTGAACGAGACGGCGAAATTCGCGAACCCGGACATCCGCCGGGCCAGCACCTGGGTATAGCCGAGCTGTCGCAGACGCTCTTCGTCGGAGACGCCGGGTACGTCGAGTGGCACGCGATTCTCTCTCTCGTGATCGTTCCGATGAACGGCGGTCAAGGAATGTGCGGTGCGCTTCTTCTTTGTTCAGGTGTTCCGCTTCGTCAGGTGTTCCGTTCGCTCCCGGGCCGGACGGCGCGGGCCGCCCGCGCCCGGTGCCGGAGGAAGAGCTCCTGTGCGTCCCCGCAGGACGACCAGGGCTCATCGGTGGCGTACGGCCCGATCGCCCGGAAGACGTCGTACGCCTCGGCATGGCGCCCGGCGAAGGCGAGCGCGTGCGCCAGATGGTTCGCGTCGTCCATGAACTGCGCGTGCGGGCGCGGCGGCCGGTGGCGCCACCAGTTCTCCAGCACCTGGTCGATGTGCGGGCAGTCGATCCAGGGGTGGATGCCCGGCCCGTGGCCGCCGGCCCCGGTCCGCGTCCGCCGCCGGTGCGACTCCGCCACCGCCACCAGCGGCAGCACCGCGATCGGCAGCCCCTTGGGCGCGGTGTCCGCCCGCTCCTGCGCCCAGCGGAACATCTCCGCGCCCGAACCGTGGTTCCGCGCGAAGAGATAGGTGAGGACCTCGTGGTGCGCCTCCCGGTTGTACAGATCGCGGGCCACCACCTCGGCCCACACCTGCCGCAGCATCTCCCGGCCGGGGGCGTGCACCCGGATCAGGGCGAGCATCACCACCCAGGGGGAGGGGTCCGCCGGGGCGGCCTCGGCGGCGGCCAGGCAGGTGGCCCAGGACCGCTCCATCTCCGCGCGGCCCCCGTCCACCCCGCGGATCATCGACCGCAGCGCCCGCACGTGCGCCAGCAGCGCGAGCGCGTCGGCGGACCCGGGCTCGGCCCGCGCCCAGGTGTCCGCGAACCGCAGCGTCGCGCCGGCCCGCGCCAGCACCTGGAGCCGGAAGACGCGCCGGTCCCAGTCGCCCCCGGTCGCCGCGAGCAGATCCCGGGGCCCTTCCCACCGCCCCATGCAAGCGTCCTCCAGCGCGGCGGGCAGGTCGGGATCGTCCCGGGCGGGATGCGTCCGAAGCACCTGCTCCCCACCCCGCCGAAACCTCACGGCCCGCCCGCCCTCTCGCTGCCCGATGTGCCTGACATCGCGTCAAGAAGCCGTCCAGCGGCCCGAGATGGCGTCTCGACGGCGGCACCATACCCCGCGGAGGGTCGCGCGGGAGGGGGCTGGGACGGGTGGGAATGCGGTCCGGGAGCGTCCGGATACGACGAAGAGCCGGACCCAGTGGGACTGGGTCCGGCTCTTCGATCGCGGCATCCGCCAAGCTCACATCCCAACTTCGGGAGGTGATCAGGCGAGTGCCCCCGGCAGGATTCGAACCTGCGCACACGGCTCCGGAGGGCGTGGTCCGTCCCGCCCGAATCTGGCCGCTGAGCTGCGCGGACGTGATCGGGGAGCCACAGGGGCCATGGATTCACGCGTCGCTCACGCGATACACCCCGGCGGCGAGCGTCCAGCGACCCGTTGCCGCATCCTCCGGGCGCACATCCAATCCATGAGGGGCTGCAACCCGAGCCGCCTGGGTCAGCGACGTCTGGCCCGGTACGGTGGCCTCTTCGACAGGACCACGATGTACCCCACGGCGAGAGCCAGGCCCAGGATCCCGATCCCGATAAAGCCGAGGATTTCGAGCACGCCGGCACCCGTGGAGAAGCCATCGACGGTGCCCACGACTCCGGCCACCGTCCCTAGAATCCCCAGAAGGAGCGCCCGGTGATTCGCGAAAGGCGCATAGGCGATGGGCTCTTGGCGCCTTCGTCTCGGCTGCGGATTTCCCTGCTGCATTGATTCGCGCCTCACTTCCAGTGAACTTGTCCGGGGTCCTTGGGGGCCATGATCTTCGCATCAGGTCGCTCGGAGGCGTGCATGGCAGGTGTGTAGTAGAAGTCAAGGCCGGTGGCGAGGACACCAGCGGGGAATCCGAAGACCTTGCCGCCGAACACTCCGGCCTTGTTCATCAGTGTGGGTTTGCGGTGCCGTCCTCCGCCGCCGGAGGTCTGCATCAGCCACGCCTCCATGCCCGCCGCGTAACCGGGCGTACCGCCGACGATGTACGAATTCATGCTCTCCCAGTCCCGTTTCCCGAAACTGTCGACAGCGTTCATCCAGGACCGGTAACCGATGAATTCTGCAGCGGGCTTGAGCGTGCGGTTGCCGAACTTGCCGTCCGACGCGTGCTGCATCTTGTCCGCGATCTCCTGGTCGGAGAGCAGCTTAAGCGAAATCTTCTTGTCGTTCTCCCGGCCTTGCTCTCTACGCATTTTCCGCGCGTCCGAGAGGCTCGTCGGGGCGGTGGGAAGGAATCCGCTGTCGTAGCTCTGCTTCATGCTGCGCAGCGTCCAGCTCAGCGTCTCGTCGGTTTCGCTGGCGTCTTCGAGAGCTTGGCGCGTCCGCTCCTTGTAGGACCTGATGGTGGGCTCGTACGCCTTCTGGAGGTGTGCCAGCTCTTCGGGCTTCACCTTCGATGCGTCCACGTAGACCGAGCCGTCGTCAGGCCTGAGCGACAGGTGCTCGTGCCCGGCCAGTTCCGTGGCGATTCCGTCGAGTTCCTTCTTCGCGGATCGGAACGACTCCAGGCAACTGTTCAGGAAGTCGTGGACGCTGCGAGCCTCTTGCTCCGCGTTCGCCAACTGGAAGGACAGTCCTGTAATGGCGGTAGACGCGGCCTCCGCTGATTCCCCTTGCCAGTCCGACTCTTGGAGCCCTTGGGCGACTTGGGTACGGAAGGTTTCCCCCGCGTCGTGAACACGCTTGGGTAGTTGCCCCCAGGCCCCCACTGCGGAGGCCAGCTTCTCCAGGTTCACCTGTCTGAGGTCCGTGTAGGTCAAGGACATAGCGCTCCCTTAGATGATGTCGCCGGGTTTGTACGTGGAGCGGACCTCTTGGAAGCTCTTCTCCGACTGCTTGTCCTGGTGCCCGAAGGAGTCCGCGGCCGACCGCAGGGCCTTTGCCAGCCCCTCTTCGCCGATCTGGTCCGCCACGTACGCGGCGCCCTTCTTCCAGGAGTCGGCGAAGTCGCCGAACGCCCCGCTGGAAGCGAACCCCTTCATTGACCCTGAAGCGTCCGACGTTTTGGACACAGCGTCTGTATGGGCTTCCCTGAATTCCTTGACAGCCTTGTTCACCGCGTTGTCCGCGCGGTCACGCAGCAGGGCAGGCGTTACATGGAGCTTGCCCTGGCCTCCGTCGCCTGCGCTGTTGAGCTGCATGTGCGGGGCCTGTTTTGCCTTGGCCTCGGCGACGAGCTGCGCCCATTCCTCTTCAAACGACATCTATACCCCCTAGCGATAGATACGCCCGTAGCGACGCTATCAGCGTCCCGCTGGGCGGGACGTGCCACGCGTAATCTCCGCGTGCACGAGGGCCCCAGCCAGCTGAACGTCATCGCGAGAGCCCGTGATGCTGGTGCTTGGCGGTGGGCTGCAACATCAATGAAGATGTCGCAGCCCACCTGGACCCGGACAGCCCGGACAGCTTCGGTTTCGGCTGTACGGGCTGTTCCCGCAGGTCACTGGCCCAACCGGACAGCTGGGACACCTCACTGCGACGGTAGGAACCCCGGCTTTGCCCGCCCAAGATCTTGAAGGTGTGCCAGGTAGTCCTGTGCTGCCGGCTCGCTGCTGTAGCGGTCCCGGACCACGGCTGCGAGTTCGCGGCTGGTCATGATGAGCGAAGGAACGGACTGCCTGTCCCCTTGCAGCGCGCGTTCACCGTGCTGCAGAGCCTGGTCAAGGTCTCCCGCACGCGCTGCGGTCACTCCGAGAGTGACCCGCGCTTCCGCGTTTCGCATGGGTTTGCGTTCGGTCCCGTCGAAGTCGGTTCCGGCACGGAGCACTTCGTTGGCGAGCGTGTGGGCGAGCCTGTCCTCGCCGACGAGTCTGTAGCAGTCCATGGCGTAGAAGTCGAACTTCGCAGGGTCTACGACGAAGTGGTGATCGACGTTCTCCGGGTGAGGCATCCCTTCGAGCATCCGCCGGCCCCGGTCGAGCGCGACCTCAACTTGCCGTCGGTCTCCAAGGCGGGCCCACGCCTTGGCCTCCTGCGCGGCGAGCTGTACAGCAACGCTGTGGTGCGGAGCCTGCTCTATCCCGGCTTGCGCTGCGGCGATGACGCCGCGGTAATCGCCCGTGGTGAGCGAGAACCACGCACGCATTTCGTGCCCCCAGCCTGCGACCTCCGCGTGATCCGCTTCAGTGGCTAAAGACACGGCGGCGCGACGGGCAGATTCAGCCAGACCCCGGGCGCCTGCCACGAGGGCGCCCGTCCGGGAGCGAGGAATCGATCAGCGCATTCTCCACCGACGTACGGGTCTGGAAAGTCAGCCAGGTGAAGAGCAAGAAAGCGCCCTACCAGCTTCGTTGGAAGGTCGCAGGCCGCGTGAAGACGGCCAGCTTCGCCACTGTGGCGCTCGCCGAGAGCCGCCGCTCGGAGCTCTGGCAGGCGATGCGCAAAGGCGAGGCATTCGATGTCGAGACCGGTCTGCCCGAATCCGAACTCCGGGCGGCCGCAGCGAAAGAGAGCACCAGGCCCGATCCCTCGTGGTGGGACTTCAGCCGTGAGTACATGGCGAGCCGTTGGTCGACGGCGGCCGCCAAGACCCGCGAGGGGCTCGCTGACAGCCTGGCCACGGTGGCGCTCGCCATGATGGAGGAAGGGAAGAAGGCGCCCACGCGGGAGGAGGCGCGGCTGGCGGTGCGCTGGGCGGTCGTGCCTGCGCACAAAGGAGAGGAACCTCCTCCCGAAATCGCGGACGCCTGCCAGTGGCTCCAGCGCCGTTCGTTACGCCTGTCGGCTCTCACCGACCCGAAAGTCGCGCGGGATGTCCTTTACCGCCTTTCGTTCAAGCTGGACGACACCCCGGCGGCGGGGGAGACCTACAAGCGCCGTCGCCGCGGCTTCAACACGGCCATGGAGTACGCGATCGAATGCGGGTATCTGGAAGAGAATCCGCTGGCGGGGGTGAAGCGAACCGGGTCCACTCGTGGCGATGCGGTGGACCCCCGGGTCCTGGTCAATTCCGTTCAGGGTTCCCAACTCCTGGTCGCCGTCTCGTACATCGGATCTCTCCACCGCAACCGAGGGCGCCGGCTGGTCGCCTTCTTCGCCTGCCAGCTCTACGCGGCGATGCGGCCCGCCGAAGCGGTCGGCCTTCGGAAGAAGGACTGCTACCTCCCCGAGAAGGGGTGGGGGACTCTCACCCTTCGGGAGACCCGGCCGGTGTCCGGCAAGAAGTGGACCAACTCCGGTAAGCGCCACGACAAGCGGGGGCTCAAGTCCCGCGAAATCAAGGCGGACCGACCGGTGCCCATTCCGCCGGTACTGGTCGCGATGCTCCGCGACCACTTGGAGGAGTTCGGCACGGCGAAGGACGGCCGGGTCTTCGCGAACGAGCGCGGGGAGGTTCTCGGCACGTCCAGTTACTGGCGGGTGTGGCAGGAGGCGCGCCCGATCGCTCTCCCGCCGGAGAAGGTGGACTCCCCACTCGCGCACCGCCCTTACGACCTGCGGCACACGTGCATCACCAACTGGCTGAACGCGGGTGTCCCCGTCGCCGAGGTGGCCCGTCGCGCGGGGAACTCGCCGGAGGTCATCCACCGCCGCTACGAGGGCTGCATCGACGGCCACGAGGAGGTGAACAACAAAAAGATCGATCAGGCGATGGGGTGGGACGAGGAGCCTGAGGCGGACGAGAACGGCAGCGCCTCCACCGGATCCTGACCCGGCCGGATTCTCACGCGCCACTCACGCGCCACCAGTGATGGACAACGACAAAGAGCCGGACCCAGTGGGACTGGGTCCGGCTCTCGATGTCCGGCACTTCGGCAGGTCAGCCGCCTCGCGGCGCTGGCTGAAGCGAAGTGCCCCCGGCAGGATTCGAACCTGCGCACACGGCTCCGGAGGCCGTTGCTCTATCCCCTGAGCTACGGGGGCGTGTCCGCCGCTTTTCGCGGCGACGGGAAGAACATTACCAGCTCCGGACGGGTGTCCCGCAACGTCGTTGGAGGTGGGGGCGAGGGGCGGTCGCCCGCACGGGGTGGAAGTGGGGAAAACCCGGACGCAGCGTGGCGGTCGCGCTTACTCTCGGGTTGTGCCTGGCTTGTCCGGCCGGGTCCTTGTCGTCGACGACAACAAGGTCATCCGGCAGCTGATCAGGGTCAACCTCGAGCTGGAGGGCTTCGAGTTCGTGACCGCGGCCGATGGTGCCGAGTGCCTGGAGATCGTGCACCGCGTGCGTCCCGACGTCGTGACCCTGGATGTCGTCATGCCCCGCCTCGACGGGCTGCTGACGGCCGCGCGGCTGCGGGCCGACGCCCGGACCCGGGACATACCGATCGCGATCATCAGCGCCTGCACCCAGCCGGAGGTCGACAGCGGGCGTTCCGCCGGGGTCGACGCGTTCTTGGCGAAGCCCTTCGAGCCGACGGAGATGGTCCGGCTCGTTCGGCGGCTGGTGCGGCACCGCAAGGGAGAGGGCGATGACGGGTTGCCGGGGGCCCCGGCCCCCGGGGACACGGGTTCCCTCCACAACGGGCGGCGGCGCGCGCCCACATCGGCCACATCGAGACCGTCCGGCGACTGAAGGAACGACTGAGGAACGACCGGGGAAGCGGCCCGGAGGACCGCCGCGTGAAGACGCCGCGTCCCACCTTCTGAAACCTGTTCGCCGAGCCTCCCCCCTTCTCGCCTAGGCTTGGCCCCGTGACCCCCGCCGAGCTCTCCCGCACCGTTCTGCACACGGTGCGTCGTGCCGTCGAGGCCGATGAGCTGAGCGCCGTCGTGCCCGACCGGGTCACCGTGCGGGTCCCGCCCCGGCCGGGCCGCGGGGACTACGCCACCAATGTCGCCCTGCGGATCGCCCAGCAGAGCGGCCGCCCCGCCCCCGAGATCGCCGAGGTGCTGCGGCGCAGGCTCGCCGCCGAACCCGGCATCGCCCGGGTCGACATCGCCGGACCGGGCTTCCTCAACATCACTCTTGAGGGCGCTTCCCACGTCCGCCTCGTACGGGAGGTGCTCGACGGGGGAGCGGGCGGGGCACCGCGGGTCCTGCCCGAGCCGCCGCCCGAACTCGTCCGCGGACTCGGCGCCGACGCCGCCCGCTGGAGCCTCCTCTGCCCCCCGGGCCTCGACCGCGACCTGCTGCTCGTGCAGCGCGAGAGCAACCCCCTCTTCCGCGTCCGGTACGCCCACGCCCGCACCCGGGCCCTGCTGCGCAACGCCCATGACCTGGGCTTCGGCCCCGAGCCGGGAGAGATGCCGGACGAGAGCGCGGCTGCCGTGCTCGCCGCCCTCGGCGACCATCCCCGCGTGAGCGCCACCCGCGCCCCCGACCGGCTCGCCCGCCACCTCGAACGTCTCGCCGACGCCTTCCTCCGCTGGCAGGCGGCGTGTCCCACGCTGCCGCGCGGTGACGAGAAACCCTTGGCCGTCCACCGCGCCCGACTGGCCCTCGCCGAGGCCACGGGCAAGGTGCTGGCCGACGGCCTCCACCAGCTCGGCATCACCGCACCCGCACACCTCTGAGGAGATCAGAGCCATGAGCCGTTCCGCACACCCCGCCGGGCCCCGCTACGCCGATGTGCTGCCTGAGGGCCACTACGCCGCGCCGCCCACCGATCTCAACGCCCTGGACCCGCGCGTGTGGGCCCGTAACGTCACGCGGGACGCCGACGGCGTGGCCACCGTCGGCGGGATCAAGGTCACCGAGCTCGCCGAGGAGTTCGGGACACCCGCCTACTTCCTCGACGAGGACGACTTCCGGGCGCGCTGCCGCGCCTGGCGCGACGCCTTCGGCACCGAGGCGGACGTCTTCTACGCGGGCAAGGCGTTCCTCTCCCGCGCCGTCGTGCGCTGGCTGCACGAGGAGGGGCTCAACCTCGACGTCTGCTCCGCCGGCGAGCTGGCCACCGCCCTCGACGCGGGGATGCCGGCCGAGCGCATCGCGCTGCACGGCAACAACAAGTCCACCGAGGAGATCACCCGCGCCGTCGAGGCCGGGGTGGGCCGGATCGTCCTGGACTCCTTCCAGGAGATCGTCCGTGTCGCGCACATCGCCGAGCGGCT
The DNA here is from genome assembly GCF_055558795.1 of Streptomyces sp. NPDC025618. Lineage (NCBI taxonomy): Bacteria > Bacillati > Actinomycetota > Actinomycetes > Kitasatosporales > Streptomycetaceae > Streptomyces > Streptomyces sp. NPDC025618. The sequence goes on from NZ_JBVHLW010000018.1 coordinate 28,285, forward strand.
CGGCAAGCGCCAGCGCGTCCAGATCCGGGTGACCGTCGGCGTCGAGGCGCACACGCACGAATTCATCGCGACCGCCCACGAGGACCAGAAGTTCGGGCTCGCGCTCGCCGGGGGACAGGCCGCCGAGGCCGTCCGCCGCGCGCTCAAGCTGGACGGCCTGGAGCTCGTCGGCATCCACTCCCACATCGGCTCGCAGATCTTCGACACCTCGGGCTTCGAGGTGGCCGCGCACCGCGTCGTGGGTCTGCTCAAGGACGTCCGCGACGAGCACGGCGTCGAGCTGCCCGAGATCGACCTCGGCGGCGGCCTCGGCATCGCCTACACCTCCGAGGACGACCCGCGCGAGCCGCACGAGATCGCCAGGGCGCTCCGCGACATCGTCACCCGCGAGTGCGCGGCCGCCGGGCTCGCCGTGCCGCGGCTGTCCGTGGAGCCGGGCCGCGCCATCGCCGGGCCGCCGTCCTTCACGCTCTACGAGGTCGGCACGGTCAAGGAACTGCCGGGCCTGCGCACGTACGTGAGCGTGGACGGCGGCATGTCGGACAACATCCGCACCGCGCTCTACGACGCCGAGTACAGCGTCGCGCTGGTCTCCCGGGCCTCCACCGCCGAGCCGATGCTCTCCCGCGTCGTCGGCAAGCACTGCGAGTCCGGCGACATCATCGTGCGCGACGCCTTCCTCCCCGGTGACCTGGCCCCCGGCGACCTGCTCGCCGTGCCCGCGACCGGCGCCTACTGCCGCTCGATGGCCAGCAACTACAACCACGCGCTGCGCCCGCCGGTCGTCGCGGTCAAGGACGGCACGGCGCGCGTGATCGTCCGGCGGGAGACGGAAGAGGACCTCTTCCGGCTCGACGTCGGCTGACTGGGGCAGCGGATTCCAGGTAAAAACGGAAGTAAAGATCTCGGATACTGGACGGGGGAGGGAATCCCCCGTCCGGTGAGTGAGACTGGTGACCACCGAAGATGTACCGGGTTGAAGACGAGTGAGAAGCAGGGGTCGGATGATGCGTACGCGTCCGCTGAAAGTGGCGCTGCTGGGCTGTGGAGTGGTCGGCTCAGAGGTGGCGCGCATCATGACGACGCACGCGGACGACCTCACGGCGCGCATCGGCGCGCCCGTCGAGCTCGCGGGCATCGCCGTGCGCCGTCCGGGCCGGGTGCGCGCGGGGGTGCCGGAGGAGCTGATCACCACCGACGCCACCGCGCTCGTCAAGCGCGGTGACATCGACGTGGTCGTCGAGGTCATCGGCGGCATCGAGCCGGCCCGCACCCTGATCACCACCGCCTTCGAGCACGGCGCGAGCGTCGTGTCCGCCAACAAGGCGCTGCTCGCCGGGGACGGCGCGGCGCTGCACGCCGCGGCCGAGGCCCGGGGCGCGGACCTCTACTACGAGGCGGCCGTGGCCGGTGCCATCCCGCTCGTACGGCCGCTGCGCGAGTCCCTCGCGGGCGACAAGGTCAACCGCGTGCTCGGCATCGTCAACGGCACGACCAACTTCATCCTCGACAAGATGGACACCAGCGGCGCGGGCTACTCCGAGGCGCTGGACGAGGCCACCGCGCTCGGGTACGCGGAGGCCGACCCGACCGCCGACGTCGAGGGCTTCGACGCCGCCGCGAAGGCCGCGATCCTGGCCGGGATCGCGTTCCACACCCGCGTGCGCCTCGACGACGTCTATCGCGAGGGCATGACGGAGGTCACCGCCGCGGACTTCGCGTCCGCGAAGCAGATGGGCTGCACCATCAAGCTGCTCGCCATCTGCGAGCGCGCCGCCGACGGCAAGTCCGTCACCGCCCGCGTGCACCCGGCGATGATCCCGCTGAGCCACCCGCTGGCGTCGGTGCGCGAGGCGTACAACGCGGTGTTCGTGGAGGCCGAGGCGGCCGGTCAGCTGATGTTCTACGGGCCCGGCGCCGGCGGCTCGCCGACCGCGTCCGCGGTCCTCGGCGACCTCGTCGCCGTGTGCCGCAACAAGGTCGCGGAGACCACCGGCCCCGGCGAATCCGCTTACACCCGGCTGCCCGTGAGCCCGATGGGCGATGTGGTCACGCGCTACCACATCAGCCTCGACGTGGCCGACAAGCCCGGTGTCCTGGCGCAGGTCGCCACGGTCTTCGCCGGGCACGACGTGTCGATCGACACGGTCCGCCAGACGGGCAAGGACGGCGAGGCGTCCCTCGTCGTCGTGACGCACCGGGCCCCCGACGCCGCCCTCTCGGCGACCGTCGAGGCGCTGCGCAAGCTGGACACGGTCCGCGGTGTCGCGAGCATCATGCGGGTCGAAGGCGAATAAGGGGAGCAACGAAGCAATGTCTGCCAACAACGGTCCGCGGAGGACCTCCGGCACCCATCAGTGGCGCGGCATCATCGAGGAGTACCGCGACCGGCTCCCCGTCTCGGCCGACACGCCCGTCGTCACCCTGCGCGAGGGTGGCACGCCGCTCGTCCCCGCCCAGGTGCTCTCGGAGCGCACCGGGTGTGACGTCCATCTCAAGGTCGAGGGCGCCAACCCCACCGGGTCCTTCAAGGACCGCGGGATGACCATGGCCATCACCCGGGCCAAGGAGGAGGGCGCCAAGGCCGTCATCTGCGCCTCCACCGGCAACACCTCCGCCTCGGCCGCCGCCTACGCCGTGCGCGCCGGGATGGTCTGCGCCGTCCTGGTGCCGCAGGGCAAGATCGCGCTGGGCAAGATGGGCCAGGCGCTGGTGCACGGCGCGCGCATCCTCCAGGTCGACGGCAATTTCGACGACTGCCTGACGCTGGCGCGCGGGCTGTCCGAGAAGTACCCCGTCGCACTCGTCAACTCCGTGAACCCGGTGCGGATCGAGGGCCAGAAGACCGCCGCCTTCGAGATCGTGGACGCGCTCGGCGACGCGCCCGACATCCACGTCCTGCCGGTCGGCAACGCGGGCAACATCACGGCCTACTGGCGGGGTTACCGCGAGTACGCCACGGACGGGATCGCCGCCCGCAGGCCCCGGATGTGGGGCTTCCAGGCGTCCGGTTCCGCGCCCATCGTGCGCGGCGAGCCGGTCAAGGACCCGCACACCATCGCCACCGCGATCCGCATCGGCAACCCCGCCTCGTGGCAGTTCGCCGAGCAGGCGCGCGACGAATCGGGCGGCCTCATCGACGAGGTGACCGACCGACAGATCCTGGCCGCCTACCGCCTGTTGGCCTCGCAGGAGGGCGTCTTCGTCGAGCCGGCCTCGGCGGCGAGCGTCGCCGGTCTGCTCAAGGCCGCCGAAGCGGGCCTGGTGGACCCCGGTCAGCGCATCGTCTGCACGGTCACCGGCAACGGCCTCAAGGACCCCGACTGGGCGGTGGCGGGCGCCCCGCAGCCGTCCACCGTGCCGGTGGACGCGGACGCCGCCGCCGAACGCCTCGGCCTGGCCTGACGTCACGGTCCGCGGCCCGGCCCCGGATCGCCCCCCGTTTGTTCCTCCGTGCCGCCGGACGGGCCGGATTGACCGGATTCCTTCATTCCGGGAAAACCCGTCCGGCGTGGGCGACGCGCCTCCCATGCCCTATGTCGCCGCTGAACCTTCCTTCGATAGGCTGTAACCACTCCGCCCCGTCGCAGACCCCCGCCGTCACCGCGCGGCATCTCGTCGCGGCCCTTGCGGACGTTGCACGCCCTACCGAGGCCACACCAAGGAGAGTCATCGAGCGATGGCCGGTCCCGCCTTCCGCGCCGCCGCTGTCCGCGTGCGCACCCCCGCCACCAGCGCGAACCTCGGCCCCGGCTTCGACGCCCTGGGCCTGTCGCTGGGGCTCTACGACGACGTCGTGGTCCGGGTGGCCGAATCCGGGCTGCATATCGACATCGCGGGCGAGGGCGCCGAGAGCCTCCCGCGCGACGAGAGCCACCTGCTCGTGCGGTCCCTGCGCACCGCCTTCGACCTGCTCGGCGGCCAGCCGCGCGGCCTGGAGGTCGTCTGTGCCAACAGGATCCCGCACGGCCGGGGCCTGGGCTCGTCGTCCGCCGCCATCTGCGCGGGCATAGTCGCCGCCCGCGCCGTGACGATAGGCGGGGCCGAGAAGCTCGACGACGCGGCGCTGCTGGAGCTCGCCACGGAGATCGAGGGCCACCCGGACAACGTCGCGGCCTGCCTGCTCGGCGGATTCACCCTGGCGTGGATGGAGTCGGGCGTGGCACGGGCCATTCGGATGGACCCCTCGGATTCCATCGTTCCGGTGGTCTTCGTCCCGGCGAGGCCCGTACTGACCGAGACCGCGCGCGGGCTGCTGCCGCGGAGCGTCCCCCATGTGGACGCCGCGGCCAACGCCGGGCGCGCGGCGCTGCTCGTCGAGGCGCTGACCAGGCGCCCCGAGCTGCTGCTCGCGGCCACCGAGGACCGGCTCCACCAGGAGTACCGGGCCCCGGCGATGCCCGAGAGCGTGGCCCTGGTCAACCGACTGCGCGCGGACGGCGTCCCCGCGGTCATCTCCGGCGCGGGCCCCACGGTGCTCGCGCTGGCCGAGAACGGTGCGGCCGCCCAGGTCGCACGACTGGCGGGTGAGGGGTGGGCGGCCAACCGGCTGGCCCTCGACGCCGGGGGGACGAGTGTGCTTCCGCTCGCCTGACCAGCGCGGAGCCTGGCACGACCCGGGACCCGCGAAAAATAGCGGTTGCCGGTCTTTGAGAGGGGGAATGTTTGTGGGATCCGGTAGTGTTAACCTCAAGTCTGCACTCGAAGCCACATCGGCTCGGTGCTCTGTGTCCCGATCAGGGACCGCTTTTCTTCCGGGAGCCTCCCAAACTGCCTGAGCAGCCTGCCTGAGCAGCTTCGAGCACGCTCCGGAATCGGCGTGGGTGACATGAGTGAAGTTGAAGCGTCGTGTCTTCACCTCATTTCTTCACGCCGGAACCAATGAACTGATTCTTCCGCCGTACCGGCGGACCACCGCCCCGGCCCGGTCCGCACAGCCAGACCGCAGCCGGACAGCACAACCGGTCGCCGAGCCAGACAGGCCGACGCCCGCTCCAGGGAAGGACCCCTTCGTGAGCGACACCACCGATCTGATGGGCGTGACCGCCTCCGGCACTGCCAGCAGTGCCGCCGGCAATGCCGCCGCGCCCGCCACGGACGCTCCCGCCGCGCCTGCCACCGGTGCTGCCACTGCCCCCAAGCGGCGACGCTCGGGCACGGGCCTCGACGCCATGGTGCTGGCGGAGCTCCAGCAGCTCGCCTCCGGCCTCGGCATCAAGGGCACCGCGCGGATGCGCAAAGGCCAGCTGATCGAGGTCATCAAGGAGAAGCAGGCCGGCTCCGCCGCGCCCGCCAAGGCCACGGCCGCCGAGCCCGCCAAGGCGGCGTCCGACACCGAGACCAAGCCCAAGCGCCGCGCCACCTCCAAGGCGCGTACGGGTGAGTCGGCCGCGGCCGACAAGGCCGAGAAGCCCGCCGAGAAGGCCGCCACGCAGCAGCAGATCGAGATTCCCGGTCAGCCGAGCAGCGATGAGCAGCCGGCCGGCGAGCGCCGCCGCCGTCGGGCTACCGCGCCCTCGGGCAGCCCCGAGCAGGCCGTCGAGGCCAAGGACGGGGCGCGCGCCGACGAGCGGGCCGAGGCCGCGGCGGACACCGCCGAGGGCAAGGCCGTCAAGGCCGGCGAGCGCGGCGACCGCGGCCAGAAGAGCGAGCGCCGTGACCGCGGCGAGCGCGGCCAGCGGGGCGAGCGCGGAGACCGTGGCGAGCGCGGTGAGCGCGGCGACCGCGACCGCCGTGGCAACCGCGGCGAGGACGCCGGCCAGCAGGGCGGCAACCGCCAGCAGCGCGACAACCGTGGCGCGCCGCAGGGCCCCCAGGGCGGCCCGCAGGACGAGGACGACTTCGAGGGTGGCCGCCGCGGCCGCCGCGGCCGCTACCGCGACCGCCGTGGCCGCCGTGGCCGCGACGACTTCGGCAACGAGCCGCAGGTCTCGGACGACGACGTCCTGATCCCCGTCGCGGGCATCCTGGACATCCTCGACAACTACGCCTTCATCCGGACCTCCGGCTACCTCCCCGGTCCGAACGACGTCTACGTCTCCCTCGCCCAGGTCCGCAAGAACGGCCTGCGCAAGGGTGACCACGTCACCGGCGCGGTGCGGCAGCCGAAGGACGGCGAGCGGCGCGAGAAGTTCAACGCCCTTGTCCGGCTGGACTCGGTGAACGGCATGGCGCCCGAAACCGGGCGCGGTCGGCCGGAGTTCAACAAGCTCACCCCGCTCTACCCGCAGGACCGCCTGCGGTTGGAGACCGACCCGGGTGTGCTGACGACCCGGATCGTCGACCTGGTCGCGCCGATCGGCAAGGGCCAGCGCGGTCTGATCGTGGCCCCGCCGAAGACCGGCAAGACCATGATCATGCAGGCGATCGCCAACGCGATCACCGTCAACAACCCCGAGTGCCACCTGATGGTCGTCCTGGTCGACGAGCGTCCGGAAGAGGTCACCGACATGCAGCGGTCGGTCAAGGGCGAGGTCATCTCCTCGACCTTCGACCGCCCGGCCGAGGACCACACCACCGTCGCCGAGCTGGCCATCGAGCGCGCCAAGCGCCTCGTGGAGCTGGGTCACGACGTGGTCGTCCTGCTGGACTCGATCACCCGTCTGGGCCGCGCCTACAACCTGGCCGCCCCGGCCTCGGGCCGCATCCTCTCCGGTGGTGTCGACTCGACCGCGCTCTACCCGCCGAAGAAGTTCTTCGGCGCGGCGCGCAACATCGAGGACGGCGGCTCGCTGACCATCCTGGCCACCGCGCTCGTCGAGACCGGCTCGCGCATGGACGAGGTGATCTTCGAGGAGTTCAAGGGCACCGGCAACATGGAGCTCAAGCTCGACCGGAAGCTCGCCGACAAGCGCATCTTCCCGGCCGTCGACGTGGATGCCTCCGGCACCCGCAAGGAGGAGATCCTCCTGGGCGGCGAGGAGCTGGCCATCGTCTGGAAGCTCCGCCGGGTGCTGCACGCGCTCGACTCGCAGCAGGCCATCGAGCTGCTTCTCGACAAGATGAAGCAGACGAAGTCCAACGCCGAGTTCCTGATGCAGATCGCGAAGACCACGCCCTCCTCGGGCAACGGCAACGACTGATCGCGGCATTCGAAGGCACGGGCCCTCCCCGCCACCCGGCGGGGAGGGCCCGTGCCTTTCGTTATCCCCTTGTGATCTTCTGAGATCTGCGTCACGGGACCGCCGCTCGGACCTGGCCGGAACCGGGCCCCCGCGAATGACCGAAACCGCAGGTGGCAGTAGGCGAAGGGGATGGGTGTAGGGGCCACTGGTCTGAGCTTTTCTAAGAAGGTCCTCAGATCGCGCTGTGCAACCCTGACGCAGACTTCCCCGTCAACCAGCAAGGGGTAGACAGACACCGAAGGACTGAGGAGCGCATGAGCGACGACAGCAGGGGTACGCCGACGGGTTCGCACCGCCGACGTGCCGGTGGTGGGCGTGGCCGGCGCCGCAAGGTCCGTGCCCGCCGCAGGGGCTGGCGAATAGCCGCGTGGACGACGGCCGGTGTGGTCGTCGCCGGAGGCGCGGGCGCCGGTTTCCTCTACTTCAAGTTCAACGGCAACCTCAACAGCGTCGACATCAACGCGGCGCTGGGCAAGAACCGCCCGGAGAACATCGACAACGGCTCGCAGGACATCCTCGTCCTCGGCTCCGACTCCCGCGCCGGCGCCAACGGCAAGTACGGCCGCGACGAGGGCAGCTCCCGCTCCGACACCGCGATGATCGTCCACGTCTACGCGGGTCACAAGAAGGCCAGCGTCGTCAGCATCCCGCGCGACACGATCGTGCCGCGGCCGCAGTGCAGGACGCCGGACGGCAAGACCAGCCCGGCCGTCAAGCGCGCGCAGTTCAACGACGCGTACTCGGTGGGCGGCGCCGCCTGCGCGGTCGCCACGGTCGAGCAGATGACCAACATCCGCATGGACCACTATCTGGAGGTCGACTTCGCCGGCTTCCAGAAGCTGATCGACATGCTCGGCGGGGTGCAGGTCACCACCACCAAGCCCATCCGCGACAACTTCAGCCACCTGAACCTCGCCGCGGGCACCCACACCCTCAACGGCGAGCAGTCCCTCGGGCTCGTGCGGACCCGGCACGGCGTCGGCGACGGCAGCGACCTCGGCCGGATCAAGCTCCAGCAGGCGTTCATCAAGGCGCTGCTTGACCAGGTCAAGCACGTGGGCGTCTTCACCAACCCGGCCAAGCTCTACGGGATCGCGGACACCGCCACCAAGGCGCTCACCACCGACTCCGAGCTCAACTCGATCGACAAGCTCTACTCGTTCTCGAACGGGCTCAAGGGCATCGGCTCCGGGGACATGCACATGGTCACGCTGCCGGTCGGCGACGACCCCGTCGACAAGAACCGCGTGATCCCGCTCGCGGAGGCGTCCCAGCAGCTCTGGACCGCCCTGCGCAACGACCAGCCGATCCCGGACTCCGCGGTCAAGGACGGCGCGGGTGCCAGGACCGAGGCCGACGACGTCGTGAAATAGGGCCCCGACGGCCCGCGGGACCCGCTGGAATAACCGGCCGCCACCTCTCGTTTTGGGGGATACGGCCAGTGCTGGCAAACTGGTACGTCGGCCCCGGTTCACGTAAGGCAATCCCGCCTCTGCGACCCGGTGCCCTCCCGAACCTAGGAGATCCCCTTGAAGCGCGAAATCCACCCGGATTACGTCGAGACCCAGGTCAGCTGCACCTGTGGCGCCTCGTTCACCACGCGTAGCACCGTCGCGGACGGCACCATCCGTGCCGACGTGTGCTCCGAGTGCCACCCGTTCTACACGGGCAAGCAGAAGATCCTCGACACCGGTGGCCGTGTGGCGCGGTTCGAGGCCCGCTACGGCGCGAAGAAGTAGCGACCCGCAGGCGCCGGTCCTCGGTCGCCCTCGTTGCGAGGGTGACCGGACCGGCGCTTTGTCGTCCAGCAGGCCCGTCACTTCCGCTGAAGGAATCTTGATGTTCGAGGCAGTCGAGGAACTGATCGGCGAGCACGCCGACCTCGAGAAGCGGCTCGCCGACCCCGCCGTGCACGCGGACCAGGCGAACGCCCGAAAGCTCAACAAGCGCTATGCCGAGCTGACCCCGATCGTCGGGACGTACCGCTCCTGGAAGCAGACCGGCGAGGACATCGCGACCGCGCGCGAATTCGCGGCCGACGACCCCGACTTCGCCGCCGAGGTCAAGGACCTGGAGAAGCAGCGCGAGCAGCTCACCGAGAAGCTCCGGCTGCTGCTGGTCCCGCGCGACCCCAGCGACGACAAGGACGTCATCCTCGAGGTCAAGGCGGGCGCGGGCGGCGACGAGTCCGCGCTCTTCGCGGGCGACCTGCTGCGGATGTACCTCCGCTACGCCGAGCGCGTGGGCTGGAAGACCGAGATCATCGACTCCACCGAGTCGGAGCTGGGCGGCTACAAGGACGTCCAGGTCGCCGTGAAGACCAAGGGCGGCCAGGGCGCCACCGAGCCCGGCCAGGGCGTCTGGGCCCGGCTGAAGTACGAGGGCGGCGTCCACCGCGTCCAGCGCGTGCCCGCCACCGAGTCCCAGGGCCGGATCCACACCTCCGCCGCCGGCGTGCTCGTCACGCCCGAGGCCGAGGAGATCGACGTCGAGATCCACGCCAACGACCTGCGCATCGACGTCTACCGCTCGTCGGGCCCCGGCGGCCAGTCCGTCAACACCACGGACTCCGCCGTCCGCATCACGCACCTGCCGACCGGCATCGTGGCCTCCTGCCAGAACGAGAAGAGCCAGCTCCAGAACAAGGAGCAGGCCCTGCGCATCCTGCGGTCCCGGCTGCTCGCCGCCGCCCAGGAGGAGGCCGAGAAGAACGCCGCGGACGCCCGCCGCAGCCAGGTCCGCACCGTGGACCGCTCCGAAAAGATCCGGACGTACAACTTCCCCGAAAACCGCATCTCGGACCACCGGGTCGGCTTCAAGGCGTACAACTTGGACCAGGTGCTCGACGGCGACCTGGACGCGGTGATCCAGGCGTGCGTCGACGCGGACTCGGCGGCGAAGCTCGCCGACGCGAGCTGACCCGAGGAACCGAGCGCCGGACGGGCCGGCCCCGGCCTGCCCGGCGATGGAACGACCGTAACGAACGCGCGAGAGGACCACTGTGAATCTGCTGCTCGCCGAGGTGGCGCAAGCCACTCAGCGGCTGGCCGACGCCGGCGTACCTTCTCCGCGCTTCGACGCGGAGGAGCTCGCCGCCTTCGTCCATGGCGTCAAGCGGGGTGAGCTGCACAACGTGGCGGACGCCGACTTCGACGCCCGCTACTGGGAGGCCGTCGCCCGCCGCGAGGCCCGCGAACCGCTCCAGCACATCACCGGCCGTGCCTTCTTCCGCTACCTGGAGCTCCAGGTCGGCCCCGGCGTCTTCGTGCCCCGCCCCGAGACCGAGTCGGTCGTCGGCTGGGCCATAGACGCCGTGCGCGCCATGGACGTCGTCGAGCCCCTCATCGTCGACCTGTGCACCGGCTCCGGGGCCATCGCCCTCGCCCTCGCCCAGGAGGTGCCGCGCTCGCGCGTGCACGCCGTCGAGCTCGACGAGGGCGCCCTCGGCTGGGCCCGTAAGAACGTCGAGGGCTCGCGCGTCACCCTGCACCACGGCAACGCCCTCACCGCGCTCCCCGAGCTCGACGGCCAGGTCGACCTGGTGATCTCCAACCCGCCGTACATCCCGCTCACCGAGTGGGAGTACGTCGCCCCCGAGGCCCGCGACCACGACCCCGAGCTCGCGCTCTTCTCCGGCGAGGACGGCCTCGACACCATCCGCGGCATCGAGCGCACCGCCCACCGGCTGCTGCGCCCGGGCGGCGTCGTCGTCATCGAGCACGCCGACACCCAGGGCGGCCAGGTGCCGTGGATCTTCACCGAGGAGCGGGGCTGGGCCGACGCGGCCGACCACCCCGACCTCAACAACCGGCCGCGGTTCGCCACCGCCCGGAAGGCGATGCCGTGAGCACGGCACCCCGCACTCTTGTCCTGTTTTTTCCGCACGAGGAGGTCTCGTAGATGGCACGGCGATACGACTGCAGCGACGCGACCGACCGTAAGACCGGTCTGCGCGAGGCCGTCGCCGCGGTCCGCCGCGGTGAGCTGGTCGTGCTGCCCACCGACACGGTGTACGGCATCGGTGCGGACGCCTTCAGCCGGGACGCCGTGGGCGACCTCCTGGAGGCCAAGGGCCGCGGCCGGGGCATGCCCTCGCCCGTCCTGATCGGCTCCCCGAACACCCTGCACGGGCTCGTCACGGACTTCTCCGAGCAGGCGTGGGAGCTCGTCGACGCCTTCTGGCCCGGCGGGCTCACCCTCGTCGCCACCCACCAGCCGTCGCTGACCTGGGACCTGGGGGAGACCCGCGGCACCGTCGCGGTCCGGATGCCGCTGCACCCGGTCGCCATCGAGCTGCTCACCGAGTTCGGCCCGATGGCCGTCTCCAGCGCCAACCTCACCGGCCACCCGGCGCCGCAGGACTGCGACGCCGCCCAGGGCATGCTCGGCGACTCCGTCTCCGTCTACCTCGACGGCGGGCCCACCCCCGCCGACGTGCCGTCCTCCATCGTGGACGTCACCGGCAAGGTCCCCGTCCTGCTGCGCGCCGGTGCCATCAGCGCCGAGCAGCTCCGCGAGGTAGTACCCGACCTCGAGGTGGCGAATTGATCGCCCCGCAGGGGCGTGGCATAGCGGGACCGGGCACGGACAGTTCCACCGACACCTTCCGCATCCTCCACGTCAGCACCGGCAACGTCTGCCGCTCCCCCATCACCGAGCGGCTGACCCGCCATGCCCTCTCCGACCGCCTCGGCGACCCCTACGCGGGCGGCCTGGTGGTGGAGAGCGCGGGCACCTGGGGCCACGAGGGCGCCCCGATGGAGGCGCACGCCGCCACCGTCCTGGCCGACCTCGGCGCGGACCCGCACGGCTTCATCGGCCGTGAGCTCCTGGACGAGCACGTCATCCGTGCCGACCTGGTGCTCACCGCCACCCGTGACCACCGCGCCCAGGTCATCTCCATGGGCCACTCGGCGGGCCTGCGCACCTTCACCCTGAAGGAGTTCACCCGGCTCGTGCGGGCCATAGACCCCGCGACCCTCCCGGACCCCGAGCGGGCCGGCGGGGTGATCGACCGCGCCCGCGCCCTGGTGCAGGCCGCGGCCGCGCTGCGCGGCTGGCTGCTGGCGCCCAACGCGGAGGCCGACGAGGTCCACGACCCCTACGGCGCCCCCATCACCTTCTTCCGTTCCATCGGCGACGAGATCAACCAGGCGCTCGACCCGGTCCTCACCGCCCTCACCGGGGTGCCGGGCCGCCCCTGAGGCGCGGCCCCGCCGGAAGGGGCCGCTCCGGGACGGCCTTACGGAACCGTGCGGGAACAACCGGAACCGCGCCGGGATAATCGGCGGAAAGCCGGGCATCCGGGACAGCGTGGGCCTACATTGGTGCTGAACCCATCGCACCGCACAGGTCGGAGCCCGCGATGTCCACCCCACTGCCCACTCAGGGCCTCAGCGCAGCGGTGGCCACCGGCGCCGCGGCACCAAAGAGGCCACGCGGCGACCGGTCCACGGGCCTGGACGCGCTGACACGGCAGGACCCGGAGATCGCCGGCCTCCTCCTCGGCGAGGCCGACCGGCAGGCCGGGTGCCTCCAGCTGGTCGCCGCCGAGAACTTCACCTCGCCCGCCGTCCTCGCCGCCCTCGGCTCCCCGCTGGCCAACAAATACGCCGAGGGCTATCCCGGCGCCCGCCACCACGGCGGCTGCGAAGTGGTCGACCTCGTCGAACGCACCGCCGTCGAGCGCGCCAAGGCGCTCTTCGGCGCCGAGCACGCCAACGTCCAGCCGCACTCCGGCTCCTCCGCCGTCCTCGCCGCCTACGCGGCCCTGCTGCGCCCCGGCGACACCGTGCTCGCCATGGCCCTCCCGCACGGCGGCCACCTCACCCACGGCTCCCCGGCGAACTTCTCCGGCCGCTGGTTCCACTTCGTCGGCTACGGGGTGCGCCGCGACACCGGCCTGATCGACTACGGCCAGGTGCGCGCCCTCGCCCGCGAGCACCGCCCCCAGGCGATCGTCTGCGGCTCGATCTCCTACCCCCGCCACCCCGACTACGCCGCCTTCCGGGAGATCGCCGACGACGTGGGCGCCTACCTCGTCGCCGACGCCGCCCACCCCATCGGCCTGATCGCCGGGGGAGCGGCCCCCAGCCCGGTGCCGTACGCCGACGTCGTCTGCGCCACCACCCACAAGGTGCTGCGCGGGCCGCGCGGCGGGCTGATCCTGTGCCGCGCGGGACTGGCGGGCCGGATCGACCGCGCGGTCTTCCCCTTCACGCAGGGCGGGGCGCAGATGCACACCGTCGCGGCCAAGGCCGTGGCCTTCGGTGAGGCCGCGACCCCCGCCTTCACCGCGTACGCCCACCAAGTCGTGGCCAACGCTCGTCTCCTCGCCGCCGCCCTGGCCGCTGAGGGCGTCGCTGTGACCACGGGAGGCACCGACACCCACATCGTCACCGGCGACGTCTCCGCGCTCGCTCTGGACGCCCTCACGGCCCGCGCCCGGCTCGCCGCCGCGGGCATCGTCCTGGACATCTGCGGCCTGCCCCACGGCACCGCGCACGGCCTGCGGCTGGGCACGGCCGCGGTGACCACCCAGGGCATGCGCGAGCCGGAGATGGCCCGGATCGCCGTGCTGCTCGGCGCGGCGCTGGGCTCCGGCGGCCCGGACGGCGGGGCACGCGCGGCGGTCACCGAGCTGGTGCGGGCCTTTCCTCCTTATCCCGGCCACACCTGAGGACTGCAACCATCTCGGGACGGCCATTCGTCTACGGCTGTATTCACGTATCGGGGGCGGACGCGAATATGGTGTGGGGCTGTGATGACCAGCGCGACCTCTGGGGCGGCCCGTGCGTGAATACCTCCTGACGCTGTGCGTCACCGCGGCGGTCACCTATCTGCTGACGGGACCGGTGCGGAAGTTCGCGATCGTCGCCGGCGCGATGCCGGAGATCCGCGAGCGCGACGTGCACCGTGAGCCCACACCGCGGCTCGGCGGCATCGCTATGTTCGGCGGGCTCTGCGCGGGCCTGCTCGTCGCCGCCCACCTGTCGAACCTCGGGAAGGTCTTCGAGCTCGGCAACGAGCCCAGAGCCCTGCTCTCCGGCGCCGGGCTGATCTGGCTGCTCGGCGTGCTGGACGACAAGTGGGGCGTCGACGCCCTGGTGAAGCTCGGCGGCCAGATGATCGCCGCCGGTGTGATGGTGCTCCAGGGCCTGACGATCCTGTGGATCCCGATCCCCGGCGTGGGAACGGTCGCGCTCACCTCCATGCAGGGCACCCTCCTGACGGTCGCCCTCGTCGTGATCACCATCAACGCGGTGAACTTCGTCGACGGCCTGGACGGCCTCGCCTCGGGCATGGTCTGCATCGCCGCCGCGGCGTTCTTCCTCTACGCCTACCGCCTCTGGTTCGGGCACAACATCGAGGCCGCCGCGCCCGCGACGCTCTTCGCCGCGGTCCTGATGGGCATGTGCCTGGGCTTCCTGCCGCACAACATGCACCCCGCCCGCATCTTCATGGGCGACTCCGGCTCCATGCTCATCGGCCTCGTGCTGGCCGCGGGCGCGATCTCCATCACCGGCCAGGTCGACCCGGACCTGCTCTACCAGCAGGTCGGCGGCGAGCGGCAGGCCGTGCAGGCGATGGTGCCGGTCTACATCCCCCTGCTGCTCCCGCTGACGGTCATCGCCGTGCCGGTCGCCGACCTGCTGCTGGCGATCGTGCGGCGCACCTGGAACGGCCAGTCGCCCTTCGCCGCGGACCGCGGCCACCTCCACCACCGGCTGCTGGAGCTCGGGCACTCGCACAGCCGCGCGGTGCTGATCATGTACTTCTGGTCGGCGCTCATCGGCTTCGGCACGGTGGCCTACTCCGTGCACTCGGCGAGCGTCTGGATCGTCCTGCTGATCGTGGCGCTGAGCGCCGTCGGCCTGGTGCTGTTGCTGCTGCCGCGCTTCAGGCCGCGTGCCCCGCGCTGGGCGGAGGCATTCGTTCCGCCGCGCTACCGGCGCAAGAGAGCCCTGGCCGGCCCGGCCGTGGAGCCCGCGCTCGGCGCGGCCGCCGAGCACGCCGCCGCCTCCGAGGAGCGCGAGCCCGTGCCCGCCGGGATCCACGGGGCGACCGCCATCGGCGACCGGTCCCGTTTCCATCACGTCAGGAAGATCAGCAATCAGCGCTGAGAGGGCGCTTTAGCAGAGGAAATGCCGTCGCGTCAGCCCAATGACCAGCGGGTTGACACGTCCGTGTGACGTCCGGCACACGATGTAGGTAAAGACCTCATCAAATAGTTTGTGATACCGTTCACGAAACCCGGTGCTAGAGCCGAAGGACCGTAGTGCGGCGGTCCTTCGTCGAGAGTCATGTCTCACTCCCGGGGATACGCTCGTCCACGACGAATCGTTGCTTCCGACCTCTCGCCGGAGAAACCCTTCATGCAGTCCAACGACGCCCGAACACTCCTGCAGTGCGCCGTCCCGACCGCCGTCGCGGGCGTTGTCGCAGTCGTCGTCAGCGGTGTGCTGGCCGGTGGCAAAGGCGCGGTCGGCGCCGCCGTCGGCACGTTGGTCGCGGGCGGTGTGATGGCCCTGGGCCTCTACGTTCTCCAGCGCACGGCCAAGTCCTTCCCGCACCTGTTTCAGGCCATGGGACTGGTGCTCTACGTGACGCAGTTCCTGATCTCCGCCGTCGTGCTGGCGGTCTTCCGGGACACCACGCTCTTCAACACCCGGGCCTTCGCCTTCGCGCTCCTCGGCGCGGTCCTCGTGTGGACCGCCGCCCAGACCCGGGCCTATCTGAAGGCCAAGATCCTGTACGTCGATCCGGAATCCGCCGAGGCGAAGAAGTCCGCGCCCGCCGGGTCCCCGACGTGACCGGTAGGGCCGCGATAAAGGTGCCGGCGCTCACCTGCTATCGTCCGGTGCCATCTGAGGCACAGTGGGCGCAGGCAGCTGAACACCCGAGAATCCCGGGACGGAATCGGCAGTCCATGCAGCTGATGCCGAATACCCAGACCGGCCCCGCGCCGATCACCTGCCCCCCCATCCGCAAGACCAGTCCAGTGCCGTTCCGCGGCTGTGCGCCGCGCCGACACAACGAGGTTGCCGTACCTATGCGCCACGCTGAAGGAGCTCGCGGTGAGTGCTGACCAGATGCTCGCCTTCGAGACCGATTGCCACATCTTCGATGGGTGCGGCTTCCCAGCCCCAGGGCTCCACTCGTTCTTGTTTGAACCGCTCTTCACTGTCGGCGGCTACGACTTCAACAAGCCCATGCTGCTGGCCGTGCTCACCACGGTCATCGTCATCGGTTTCTTCTGGGCGGCGTTCGGCCGGGCCAAGGTGGTCCCCGGCAAGCTTCAGATGGTCGGTGAGGCGGGTTACGACTTCGTCCGCCGCGGCATCGTCTACGAGGCGCTCGGCAAGAAGGAGGGCGAGAAGTACGTCCCCCTCATGGTCTCGCTGTTCTTCTTCGTATGGATCATGAACCTGTGGTCGATCATTCCGGTCGCCCAGTTCCCCGTGACGTCGATCATCGCCTTCCCGGCCGCCCTCGCCCTGATCGTCTACGTCCTCTGGATGTACCTGACGTTCAAGAAGCACGGCTTCGTCGGCGGTCTGAAGAACATCACCGGCTACGACAAGACGCTCGGCCCGGTGCTGCCGCTCGCCATGACCATCGAGTTCTTCTCGAACGTCCTGGTCCGGCCCTTCACACACGCGGTGCGACTCTTCGCGAACATGTTCGCCGGTCACGTGCTGATCCTGATGTTCACCATCGCCAGCTGGTACCTGATGAACGGCATCGGCTTCGCCTACGCCGGCGTCTCGTTCGTGATGACCGTCGTCATGACCGCGTTCGAGCTCTTCATCCAGGCCGTCCAGGCGTACGTCTTCGTGCTGCTGGCCACCAACTACGTCCAGGGCGCGCTCGCCGAGCACCACTGAGCACCCCCGCTCCCCAGACCAACAATCGTCCGGTGGCCAACCCCCACCGGTCCGTGAAAGAGAAGGAAGAACGAGCATGTCTGCTGCTCTCCAGACCATCGCCGCTGGTGTCGAGATCAAGGGCAACCTGGGCTCGATCGGCTACGGCCTCGCCGCGATCGGCCCCGGCGTCGGCGTCGGCATCGTCTTCGGTAACGGCACCCAGGCGCTGGCCCGTCAGCCCGAGGCCGCCGGCCTGATCCGCGCCAACCAGATCCTCGGCTTCGCCTTCTGTGAGGCGCTCGCCCTGATCGGTCTGGTCATGCCGTTCGTCTACCCGTCTGCCTGATCCGCAGCCTGACGACCACTGTTTTCGACGGAAGGCATTGATGTGAACGCCCTGACATTGGCGGAGGAAGTGGAGAACCCCCTCCTCCCGCCGATCCCAGAGCTCGTCATCGGTCTGATCGCCTTCGCCATCGTCTTCATCTTCCTGGCCAAGAAGCTCCTCCCGACGATCAACAAGACTCTGGAAGAGCGTCGCGCGGCCATCGAAGGCGGTATGGAGAAGGCCGAGGCCGCCCAGGCCGAGGCCCAGCAGGTGCTCGAGGACTACCGGGCGCAGCTTGCCGACGCCCGCCACGAGGCCGCTCGGATGCGCCAGGAGGCGCAGGAGCAGGGTGTCGCGGTGATCGCCGAGATGCGGTCCGAGGGACAGCGTCAGCGCGAGGAGATCATCGCTGCCGGCCACGCCCAGATCGAGGCGGACCGCAAGGCCGCCGCGGCGTCGCTCCGCCAGGACGTGGGCAAGCTCGCCACCGACCTGGCCGGCAAGATCGTCGCCGAGTCCCTGGCGGACGCCGGCCGGCAGAGCCGCACCATCGACCGCTTCCTCGACGACCTCGAGGCCAAGGCGGCCGACGTGACGAAGGTCGAGGCCACCCGATGAGCGGAGCGAGCCGGGAGGCCCTGGCCTCCGCACGTGAGCGCCTCGACGCGCTGGCGGACAACACGGCCGTGGACGCGGCGAAGCTGGCCGAAGAGCTGGCCGCCGTGACCGGGCTGCTCGACCGCGAGGTGTCGCTGCGCCGGGTCCTGACCGACCCGGCGCAGTCCGGCGAGGCCAAGGCCGAGCTGGCGCGCCGCCTGATCGGTGGCCAGGTGGGCGGCGAGAGTGCCGACCTGGTGGCCGGCATGGTCCGCTCCCGCTGGTCGCGCTCGCGCGACCTGGTGGACGCGCTCGAGGAGCTGGCCGCGACGGCCGACCTCGTCGCCGCCGAGCGGGCCGGGGTCCTGGACGACGTCGAGGACGAGCTGTTCCGCTTCGGCCGGATCGTGGGCGCGAGCCCCGAGCTGCGCTCCGCGCTGACCGACAAGGTCGCCGGGCGCGGCGCCAAGACCGGTCTGGTGAGCGAGCTGCTGGGCGGCCGGGCCAACCCGGTCACCGAGCGCCTCGTGATCCGTCTGGTGGGACAGCCGCGTGGTCGTAGCCTGGAGGCAGGGCTCACCGCCCTGTCCAAGCTGGCCGCCGACCGCCGGGACCGGATGGTCGCGGTGGTCACCTCCGCGGTGCCGCTGAGCGCGGCGCAGAAGCAGCGCCTTGGTGACACGCTGGCGAAGCTGTACGGACGCCGGGTCCACCTCAACATGGACGTCGACCCCGAGATCCTCGGTGGCGTCCAGGTGCGGATCGGCGACGAGGTCATCAACGGCAGCATCGCCGACCGCCTCGCCGAGGCGGAGCGGCGGATGGCCGGCTGACCAGCCACCAACTCAAGAGCATGACTGACGGCCCGAGTTGGGCCGACGGTGTCCTCCGGGGGCCCGCAGCGCGACCGCTGCGGAAGCCGGCCCCCGGGGAAGAAATACTTCGGGCCCAACAAGGAGAGCAGGGAACCCAGATGGCGGAGCTCACGATCCGGCCGGAGGAGATCCGGGACGCGCTGGAGAACTTTGTCCAGGCGTACAAGCCGGACGCGGCCTCGCGCGAGGAGGTCGGTACGGTCAGCGTTGCCGGCGACGGCATCGCTAAGGTCGAGGGTCTTCCCTCGGCCATGGCGAACGAGCTGCTGCGGTTCGAGGACGGAACCCTCGGTCTCGCCCTCAACCTCGAGGAGCGCGAGATCGGTGCGGTCGTCCTCGGCGAGTTCAGCGGCATCGAGGAGGGCCAGCCGGTGCAGCGCACCGGTGAGGTGCTCTCCGTCGCGGTCGGCGAGGGCTACCTCGGCCGCGTCGTCGACCCGCTGGGCAACCCGATCGACGGCCTCGGCGAGATCGCGACCGAAGGTCGCCGCGCCCTGGAGCTGCAGGCCCCGGGCGTCATGGTCCGCAAGTCGGTCCACGAGCCGATGCAGACCGGCCTCAAGGCCGTCGACGCCATGGTGCCGATCGGCCGTGGCCAGCGACAGCTGATCATCGGCGACCGCCAGACCGGCAAGACCGCGCTGGCCGTCGACACGATCATCAACCAGCGCGACAACTGGCGCTCCGGCGACCCGAAGAAGCAGGTCCGCTGCATCTACGTCGCCGTCGGCCAGAAGGGCTCCACCATCGCGTCCGTGCGCGGCGCGCTGGAGGAGGCGGGCGCCCTGGAGTACACGACGATCGTCGCCGCTCCCGCGTCCGACCCGGCCGGCTTCAAGTACCTCGCCCCGTACACCGGCTCGGCCATCGGTCAGCACTGGATGTACCAGGGCAAGCACGTCCTGATCGTCTTCGACGACCTGTCGAAGCAGGCCGACGCCTACCGCGCCGTCTCCCTGCTGCTGCGCCGCCCGCCGGGCCGTGAGGCCTACCCGGGTGACGTCTTCTACCTGCACTCGCGTCTGCTGGAGCGCTGCGCCAAGCTCTCCGACGACATGGGCGCCGGCTCGATGACCGGTCTGCCGATCGTCGAGACCAAGGCCAACGACGTGTCGGCGTTCATCCCGACCAACGTCATCTCCATCACCGACGGCCAGTGCTTCCTGGAGTCCGACCTCTTCAACGCGGGCCAGCGCCCGGCGCTGAACGTCGGTATCTCGGTCTCCCGTGTCGGTGGTTCCGCCCAGCACAAGGCCATGAAGCAGGTCTCCGGCCGGCTTCGCGTGGACCTCGCCCAGTACCGCGAGCTGGAGGCGTTCGCCGCCTTCGGTTCCGACCTGGACGCGGCCTCGAAGGCGCAGCTGGAGCGCGGCAAGCGCATGGTCGAGCTGCTGAAGCAGGGCCAGTACGCCCCGTACGCGGTCGAGGACCAGGTCGTCTCCGTCTGGGCCGGCACCACCGGCAAGATGGACGACGTGCCGGTCGAGGACATCCAGCGCTTCGAGCGCGAGATGCTCGACTACCTGGGCCGCGAGCACAAGGGCCTGATGACCAGCATCGTCGAGGGCGGCAAGATGTCCGACGACACCCTCCAGGCGCTCGCCGAGGCCATCGCCACCTTCAAGAAGCAGTTCGAGACCTCGGACGGCAAGCTTCTCGGTGACGACGCCACGGCCGGCTCCGCGAAGTGACGACGACGGAAGGGACCTGATCCATGGGAGCCCAGCTCCGGGTCTACAAGCGTCGCATCCGCTCCGTCACCGCGACCAAGAAGATCACCAAGGCGATGGAGATGATCGCCGCCTCGCGCATCGTCAAGGCGCAGCGCCAGGTGGCGGCATCGACGCCGTACGCGAGTGAACTCACCCGCGCGGTGACGGCGGTTGCGACCGGTTCGAACACCAAGCACGCGCTGACCACCGAGGTCGAGCGCCCGGTCCGGGCCGCGGTCCTGCTCGTCACGAGCGACCGCGGTCTGGCCGGCGGCTACTCCTCCAACGCCATCAAGGCCGCGGACCGCCTCACCGAGCGCCTGCGCTCGGAGGGCAAGGACGTCGTCACGTACATCATCGGCCGCAAGGGCGTTGCGTACTACGGCTTCCGGGAGCGTCCGGTGGCGGAGTCGTGGACCGGCTTCACCGACAGCCCGACGTACGCCGACGCCAAGCGCGTGGCGGGTCCGCTGATCGAGGCGGTCCAGCTGGACACGGCCGAGGGCGGCGTCGACGAGCTGCACATCGTCTTCACCGAGTTCGTCTCGATGATGACGCAGTCGCCGGTCGAGAAGCGGCTGCTGCCGCTCACCCTCGACGCGGCGGAGGAGCCCGAGGAGGGCGCGAAGGGCAAGATCCTTCCGCTCTTCGACTTCGAGCCGTCGGCGGAGGACGTCCTCGACGCCCTGCTGCCCCGGTACGTCGAGAGCCGTATCTACAACGCGCTGCTGCAGTCGGCCGCTTCCGAGCACGCCGCCCGCCGCCGCGCGATGAAGTCGGCGACCGACAACGCCGGCGAACTCATCAAGACGCTGTCGCGCCTTGCCAATGCGGCCCGACAGGCCGAAATCACCCAGGAAATCAGCGAGATCGTCGGTGGCTCCAGTGCCCTGGCCGACGCTAACGCGGGGAGTGACTGACCACTATGACCACGACTGTTGAAACCGCCACGGCCACCGGCCGCGTCGCGCGGGTCATCGGCCCGGTCGTCGACGTGGAGTTCCCCGTCGACGCGATGCCGGAGATCTACAACGCGCTGCACGTCCAGGTCGCCGACCCGGCCGAGGACGGCAAGCTCAAGACGCTGACCCTCGAGGTCGCGCAGCACCTGGGCGAGGGCCTGGTCCGCGCCATCTCGATGCAGCCCACCGACGGCCTGGTCCGCCAGGCCGCCGTCACCGACACGGGCACGGGCATCACCGTCCCCGTCGGTGACGTCACCAAGGGCAAGGTGTTCAACACCCTCGGTGAGATCCTGAACAAGCCGGAGGCCGAGTCCGAGGTCACCGAGCGCTGGGCGATCCACCGCAAGGCGCCGAGCTTCGACCAGCTCGAGTCGAAGACCGAGATGTTCGAGACCGGCGTCAAGGTCATCGACCTGCTGACCCCGTATGTCAAGGGCGGCAAGATCGGTCTGTTCGGTGGTGCCGGTGTCGGCAAGACCGTGCTGATCCAGGAAATGATCTACCGCGTGGCCAACAACCACGACGGTGTGTCGGTGTTCGCCGGTGTCGGTGAGCGCACCCGTGAGGGCAACGACCTCATCGAGGAAATGACCGACTCGGGCGTCATCGACAAGACGGCGCTCGTCTTCGGTCAGATGGACGAGCCGCCGGGCACCCGTCTGCGCGTCGCCCTGGCCGGTCTGACCATGGCGGAGTACTTCCGCGATGTGCAGAAGCAGGACGTGCTCTTCTTCATCGACAACATCTTCCGTTACACCCAGGCCGGTTCCGAGGTGTCCACGCTGCTCGGCCGTATGCCGTCCGCGGTGGGTTACCAGCCGAACCTGGCGGACGAGATGGGTCTGCTGCAGGAGCGCATCACCTCGACCCGTGGTCACTCGATCACCTCGATGCAGGCGATCTACGTCCCCGCGGACGACCTGACCGACCCGGCGCCGGCGACCACCTTCGCCCACCTGGACGCGACGACCGTGCTGTCGCGTCCGATCTCGGAGAAGGGCATCTACCCGGCGGTCGACCCGCTGGACTCGACGTCCCGCATCCTGGACCCGCGCTACATCGCGCAGGACCACTACGACTGCGCCTCGCGCGTCAAGACGATCCTGCAGAAGTACAAGGACCTCCAGGACATCATCGCGATCCTCGGTATCGACGAGCTGGGCGAGGAGGACAAGCTCGTCGTCCACCGTGCCCGTCGCGTCGAGCGCTTCCTGTCGCAGAACACCCACGTGGCGAAGCAGTTCACCGGTGTCGACGGCTCGGACGTGCCGCTGGACGAGTCCATCGCCGCGTTCAACGCGATCTGCGACGGTGAGTACGACCACTTCCCCGAGCAGGCGTTCTTCATGTGCGGTGGCATCGAGGACCTGAAGGCCAACGCCAAGGAGCTGGGCGTCTCCTGAGCCCCGTGCTCACGGCCGGGGGTGGGGCGATCCCGCCCCCGGTCGTCACGTCCCCTATTCTTTGACCCAACACCTGCCGGATCCGGCAGGTGACAGACCCGAGGAGCCACGTTGGCTGCTGAGCTGCACGTCGAGCTGGTCGCGGCGGACCGAAGCGTCTGGTCCGGCGAGGCCACTCTGGTCATCGCGCGTACCACATCGGGTGACATCGGCGTCATGCCCGGCCACCAGCCGCTGCTCGGTGTGCTGGAGTCCGGCCCGGTGACCATCAAGACCGCCGAGGGCAATGTCATCGCCGCGGTGCACGGTGGGTTCATCTCCTTCGCGGACGACAAGCTCTCGCTCGTCGCCGAGATGGCGGAGCTCGCCGACGAGATCGATGTCCAGCGCGCCGAGCGCGCGCTGGAGCGTGCGAAGGCGGAGGCCGACGCGGCCGCCGAGCGTCGCGCGGACATCCGGCTGCGTGCGGTCACGGGCGTTCACTAGCCCGCGACCCACAGAGATCGTCCCTCAGCCGCGGACCGCACTGGATCACTCCAGGGCGGTCCGCGGCTGAGGCAATACAGGTGCGGTTGCTCTAGATGATGCGAGGAGGTCGGTGGAGATGGTCCTCGCTCTGCTCGTGAGCGGCATCGTCGTCTTGCTGGTGTTGATCGGGCTCTTTGTCTTCGGGCTGCGCAGGCGGCTCATCCAGCGGTCGGGTGGCACGTTCGACTGCAGCCTGCGGTGGGGCGTCCCGGAGGACGCCCCGCTGGACGGCAAGGGGTGGGTCTACGGCGTCGCCCGCTACAACAGTGACCGGATCGAGTGGTTCCGGGTCTTCTCCTACGCGGTGCGCCCGCGGCGCGTGCTGGAGCGCGCGTCGATCGAGGTGCTGGAGCGGCGCGCGCCCCTCGGGGACGAGGAACTGGCGCTGCTCTCCGACGCCGTCGTGCTGATCTGTCTCCATCAGGGGACGCGGCTCGAACTGGCCATGAGCGAGGACGCGCTGACCGGATTCCTGGCCTGGCTGGAGGCGGCGCCTCCCGGGCAGAGAGTCAATGTGGCGTAGATCAGGGCTGTCTCTCCGAGCGGGGGCGCCGCCCTGCGTCAAGGTGCCTCAGCGCTCAGTGTTCAGCGCTCAGCGCTTCGGGGCCGTCGGTCAGCCCAGGCCCGTGGAGACCGCTGACATCAGCGGACCCGTGTCGCCCGACATCTCCCAGATCATCACGCCGCCCAGGCCCTTGCCGCGCAGCCAGGCGGCCTTCTTGCCGATGGACCACGCGTCGTCGAAGGTCCACCACTGGCCGTTGTCCCCGGTGTAGCCGTACGTGGCGACGGCCTGTTCGTCGTGGTAGACGGTCAGGTTGGGCACGGACGCGATCAGGTTGGCGTAGCCGCGCGTGCCCGACTCCTCGGGGAACTGCCCCGGCGCCGCCCCGTTCGCCTTCTGCCACGCGCCGTGCGCGCCGCCGTCGGCGACCTGCTGCCAGCCGCGCCCGTAGAACGCCAGGCCGAGCATCACCTTGCGCGGGTCGACTCCGGCGTCGAGGTAGGTCTGCACGGTCTTGTCCACGCTGAACTTCGTGGTGTACGGGTCCTTGGGGTCGGTGTAGAGGTTGCCCTGGTGCCCGGTGAGGTTGGGCTCCCAGCTGTTGTCGCTGCCGGAGCCGTGGAAGTCGTAGCCCTGGACGTTGGCGTAGTCCATGGAGTCGAGGACGCTGGGCGTGCCGTCCTTGGTGGTGATGTCCCAGCCTGCGTCGATCTTGGCCGGGTCCGCCGGGGTGAAGGCGGTGACGAGGTACTTCTTCCCGGTGGTCTGGGACAGCGTGTCGAGCTGCTTGCGGAACTCCGCGAAGAGCAGGGTGTTGTTCGCCTTGTCGTCCTTCGACACGTGGTTGCCCGGGTGGCCGTCGGAGCCCGGCCACTCCCAGTCGATGTCGAAGCCGTCGAAGATCCCGGCCGCCGAGCCGTCGCCGCCGCGTCCGTTGCTGACCGGCAGGTTGCCCTTGAGGTACATGTCGATGCAGGACTTCACGAACTTCTGCCGGGAGGCGTCGGTCTTCGCCACGTCGGAGAAGTACTTGCTGTAGGTCCAGCCGCCCACCGACATGATGATCTTGAGGTTGGGGTGCTTGGCCTTGAGCTTCTTCAGCTGGTTGAAGTTGCCCGCCAGCGGCTGGTCCCAGGTGTCCCCGACGCCGTCGACGGACTCACCGGCCGCGAACCCCTTCTCGTAGTCGGCCCAGGAGTCGCCCGCGCCGTCGCCCTGGTTGGGGTCCTCGGGGTTGGGCAAGGTGGCCTTGGTGACGCCATTGAGACAGGTGAGGTTGTTCGGGTCGATGTTGGAGAAGGCGTAGTTGAGGTGCGTGAGCTGCGCGGCCGCGCCGGAGTCCTCCAGCGACTTCACGGTGTACGCGCGCCCGTAGATGCCCCACTGCACGAAATAGCCGACCTTGGCGTAGTCGCCGGCCGGCGGCTTCGTGCCGCCGCCCGTGGTGCGCACGGTCAGCGGCGGGCTCGCCTTGCCGGTCTGGTCGGCGGTGTCGCGGGCCACGACGGTGTAGGTGTAGTCGGTGCCCGGCGTCAGGCCCGTGTCGGTGTACGCGAGCTTGGCGATCGTGGTGACCTTGGCCGTGCCGCGGTAGACGTCGTAGTTCTTGATGCCCTTGTCGTCCGTGGCCGCAGGCCACTTCAGGGAGACGGAGGTGTCCGTGACGGCCGTCGCCTGCGGAGTGCCGGGCGCGGACGGCGGGTTGTCGCCGGGAGGTGTGCCGCCGTCACAGGTGCCGCCGTTGAGCTTGCAGGCGTTCGGGGCGCCGTCGCCGGTGGCCACGAAGCCGAAGGTGACGGCGGCGCCTGGGGCGATGGCCCCGTTGTAGTCCCGGTTCTTGGCCGTGACGTGGTTGCCCGAGGTGGTGATCAGGGCGTCCCAGAAGGAGCCGACCGTGGTGGTCGCGGGGAAGTCCCACTCCACGGTCCAGCCGTTGACGGCGGCGGTGCCGGTGTTCTTGACCGTCCACTCGCCCTGGAAGCCCGTGCCCCAGTCCGAGGTCTTGACGAAGGCGGCGGTGAGCGAGGCCGCCTTCGGGGCGGGGGCGGCGTGCGAGGGGGCGGTGGCCAGACCGACGAGCGCGGCGGCCGGGAGGAGCAGCGCGGAGAAGACCGCGACGGCTCGGGAGAGGGGGTGTCTGCTGGGGTGTAAGGAACCTGTGCTCAAGGGAGCTCCTCGAGTGGGGCCTTGTGGTGGGGGTGTTGTGGTGAGGGTGTGGGGGGTGGTGGTGCGCGGGGGTCGTGGCGCGACCGGTGAGCGTGCGCTA
The DNA here is from genome assembly GCF_055558795.1 of Streptomyces sp. NPDC025618. NCBI lineage: Bacteria > Bacillati > Actinomycetota > Actinomycetes > Kitasatosporales > Streptomycetaceae > Streptomyces > Streptomyces sp. NPDC025618. Next base: position 54,457 of record NZ_JBVHLW010000018.1, read on the forward strand.
TCCGGACACGTTCCGCGCGGTTGTGGTGGGGAGAGTAAAAAGGTCCGTACCAATGGTCAAGAGGTCTGGACCAGCCCCAACTCCCGGGCCAGGACCGCCGCCTGCACCCGGCTGCGCAGCTCCAGCTTGGCCAGCAGGCGGCTGACATGCGTCTTCACCGTCGCCTCCGCCATCGTCAGCCGCACCGCGATGTCCGCGTTGGACAGCCCCTCGCCCAGACACGCGAGCACCTCCCGCTCCCGCCGGGTGAGCGGCTCCAGGATCCGCGGGTCCGGCGCCCCCGGCCGTGCGGCGGCGGGCCGCGCGAACTCCGCGATCAGCCGCCGCGTCACCGCCGGGGAGATCAGGCCCTCGCCCCGCGCCACCGTCCGCACCGCCGTGACCAGCTCGGCGGCCTCGCTGTCCTTGAGCAGGAACCCGGCGGCCCCGGCGCGCAGCGCCCCGAAGACGTACTCGTCCAGGTCGAAGGTGGTCAGCACCAGCACGTCCGCGAGCCGCTCCCCGGTGATGACGCGGGTGGCCGACACCCCGTCCAGGCGCGGCATCTGCACGTCCATCAGCACCAGGTCCGGCTCCAGCTCCCGGGCCAGGCGCACGGCCTCCTCGCCGTCGGCCGCCTCCCCGACCACCTCGACGCCGGGCGCCGAGCGCAGGATGAGCACGAGCCCGGAGCGCACGGCGGCCTGGTCCTCGGCGACGACCACGCGGATGGTCCCGGGCCCGCCGTCGGTGGGTGTCGTCACGGTGCTGCCGTCCCTTCCTCCGGTACGGGCAGCACGGCCCGCACGTGCCACTGCCGGCCGGCCGGTCCTTCGGCCGGGCCCGCCTCGAACTCCCCGTCCACCAGGGCGACGCGCTCGCCCATGCCCACGAGCCCGGCGCCCGAGCCCGGCGCGCGCGGGCCGGGCGCCGCGTCGAACGCGCTGGTCACCTCGACCACCAAGGAGCCGGCACCGCCCGCCAGGCGCACCGCGACCTCGCCGGGCCCGGCGTGCTTCACGGCGTTGGTCAGCGACTCCTGGACGATGCGGTACGCCGCGAGCTCGACCGGCGCGGGCAGCGGCCGGGTGCCCCGCTCGTCGTGGAGGACGAAGACGAAGCCGTCGTCCCGCGCAGCTCCGCGGGCCCGGTCGAGCAGCGCCTCGACGCCGTCCAGCCGGGGCACGGCGGCGGGCTCGTCCGCCGCGCCCGCGTCGCGCAGGATGCCGATGAGGCGGCGCATCTCCGCGAGCCCCTGCACGCTGTTCTCCCGGATGACGGCGAGCGCCTCGTCGGACGCCTCCGGGTCGCCGATCGACAGCGCGGCCGTGGAGTGGATCGCGATGGCGGACAGGTGCCCGGCCACCACGTCGTGCAGCTCGCGCGCCATCCGGGCGCGCTCCGCGCCGACCGCCTCCCGGCGGTCCAACTCGGCCAGCAGCGCGGTCCGCTCGGCCTCCAGCCGGGCGGACCGGGCGGCGTCCCGGTGCACCCGGACCCCCACCCCCGTCCACGCGGGGGCGATGGTGATCACGCCGAGGCCGATGCCGACCAGCAGCGCGGAGGGGGCGCGGACGATCGCGGCGGCCAGCAGCGTCCCCACGACGGTGAGCACCTCGGTGGCGCGCGGGATGAAGCGGTACGCGGCCGGAGGGCCGTAGAGCACCGCCGCGTAGACGAGATCGGTGAACATCGCGACGTTCGCCATGACGCTGCCCGAGAGCACGTCGAGCGTGAGCGCGCCCACCCCGACGGCGAGGCCCGTCAGCGGGGCCCTGCGGCGCAGCAGTTCGGCGCCGGCCATGACCGCCAGCGCCAGCAGCGCGAGCCGCCCCGGCACCGCCGCCACCGGCCTGCTGCTCAGCCCCAGCGCGTACAGCGCCACGCCGCCGAGCAGGCCGGTGGCGGCGATGAGCACCTCTTCGCGGGGGAAACGGGACATGGATCCATCACAGCACGTCAAAAGGGGTGCGGGCGCCCCCTGCCGGGGCGGTGCGGGCCGGCGGCGCTACATCGAAGGATGCAGTGGAGGATCGTCGCCGCCGACGAGGAAAGGGCCGCGCGCGGGGGCGACGCTGGTGGGGAGGGAAGGGAGAACCCCCGTGATCGTGTCGTTGATCATCGTGTGCGAGGCCGGCTTCTGGGTGCTGCTGGCCGGCGGGCTGAGCCTGCGCTATCTGGCCCGGATGCCGCGCGCGGGCCTCGCGGTGCTGCTGCTGGAGCCCGTACTGGAGCTGGTCCTGCTGATCGCGACCGCGGTCGACCTGAGGAACGGCGCCCAGGCCGACTGGAAGCACGGCCTGGCCGCGGTCTACATCGGCTTCTCGGTGGGCCTCGGGCACTCCACGCTCACCTGGGCCGACCAGCGCTTCGCCCACCGCTTCGCGGGCGGCCCGCCCCCGGTCGAGCCTCCGAAGTACGGCACGGCGCGCACGGTGCGTGAGTGGCGGACGGCGGGCCGCTGGTGCCTGGCGGCGGCGGTCGCCGCGGGCCTGCTCCAGGCCGCCGTGTGGTACGTCGGCGACTCCGGCGACATCAGCTCGCTGCGGGCGTGGCAGACGAAGATGCTGCTGGTCGTCGGCATCAATGTGGTGATCGCGCTCAGCTATACGATCTGGCCCAAGCGGCCGCCGGAGCCCGGGGCGGCCGAGGAGCCGGCCCGGGACCGCGAGAGGCTCTGACTCGCAGAGAATTCAGCGGTTCTCGCCCGGCACCCAGAGGATGTCCCCGACCTCCTTGTTCGCCGTCCGCGCCAGGATGAAGAGCAGGTCGGAGAGGCGGTTGAGGTAGGTCGCCGCCAGCGGGTTCATGATGTCGGCGTGCAGCTCCATCGCCGCCCAGGTGGAGCGTTCGGCGCGGCGCGCCACCGTGCACGCCTGGTGCAGCAGGGCCGCGCCCGGGGTGCCGCCGGGGAGGATGAAGCTGCGGAGCTTCTCCAGGCCCTCCAGGAAGTGGTCGCAGTCCGCCTCCAGCTTGTCGATGTACGACTGCTCGACGCGCAGCGGCGGGTACTTGGGGTTCTCCGCGACCGGGGTCGCGAGGTCCGCGCCCACGTCGAAGAGGTCGTTCTGGATGCGAACGAGCACCTTGACGACCTCCTCCGGCAGCTGCCCGAGCGCGATCGCGACGCCGATGGCGGCGTTGGCCTCGTTGGCATCGGCGTAGGCGGCGATGCGGGTGTCGGTCTTCACGGTGCGGCTCATGTCACCGAGGGCGGTGGTGCCGCTGTCGCCGGTGCGGGTGTAGATGCGCGTCAGATTGACCATGGGACGAGCGTAGGCCGTGCGGCGGTCGCGCCGCGGGTTCCCGGCCGCCGGACCCACCGGTTCCGCGGATCGCCCCCCGACCTGCACACTGTGAATGCTGATGCTGGAGATACTCAACTGGTGCGTGGGGCGCGGCTGGTAGCCGTCTCGGTGTGATGTCCGTCATGTGGGACGTGACGCGCATCTCTAACCTCCCAAAGCCGCCCCCATGGGCGCTAATGTCCGGCCGAGAGAGTGCGTACGGAACAGAACAGCGTTGTGCACAGGGAGTAAGGGGACAGCCGTGGCCAAGAAGCTCGCCGTCATCGGTGCCGGACTGATGGGGTCGGGGATCGCGCAGGTCTCCGCCCAGGCCGGCTGGGACGTCGTGCTGCGGGACGTCACCGACGCGGCGCTGCGGCGGGGCACGGACGGCATCAAGTCCTCGTACGAGAAGTTCGTCTCCAAGGGCAAGCTGGAGGCGGACGCCGCCGAGCGGGCGCTGGCCCGGATCACCACCACCACCGACCTCGACGGTGCCGCGGACGCCGACATCGTCGTCGAGGCGGTCTTCGAGGACGTCGACACCAAGCGGGACATCTTCCGCGCCCTGGACGGGCTGGTGAAGGACGAGACGGTGCTGGCCTCCAACACCTCCGCCATCCCGATCACCAAGATCGCGGCCGCCACCCGGCGGCCCGAGCGGGTCGTCGGCACGCACTTCTTCTCGCCGGTGCCGATGATGCGGCTCTGCGAGCTGGTCCGCGGCCACAAGACCAGCGATGAAGCCCTCGCCACCGCACGGGAGTTCGCGGAGGGCGTCGGCAAGACGTGCATCGTCGTCAACCGCGACGTCGCGGGCTTCGTCACCACCCGCCTCATCTCGGCGCTCGTGGTCGAGGCGGCGAAGCTCTACGAATCGGGCGTGGCCACCGCCGAGGACATCGACATCGCCTGCAAGCTGGGCTTCGGCCACGCGATGGGCCCGCTGGCCACCGCCGACCTCACGGGCGTGGACATCCTCACGCACGCCACCGGGAACATCTACGCCGAGTGTCAGGACGAGAAGTTCGCGCCGCCGGAGATCATGCGCCGCATGGTCGACGCGGGCGACCTCGGCCGCAAGAGCGGCCAGGGCTTTTACCAGCACTGACGCCCCCGCCGCTATCTGCCTCACCCGCCAGGGTGAATTAGGTATCGGTTGGCCAACAAGCGGCAACCTTGTCGTGTGAGAGGCAGTCAGTTCTTTAGGACCTCATTCACATCACGCACCACTCCCGGGAGCGCATATGCACATCAGGGGCGACCACGCCGAACTGGTCGTCGGGGGGCGCCTCGACGTCCGTAGCGCGGCGGACGCCCGTACGGTCCTGCACTCCGCGCTCGACGCGGGCCGCGGTGACCTCGTGCTCGACCTCACCGAGCTGGACTCCTGGGACGCGACGGGGCTGGGCGTCATCATGGGCGCCCACCGCCGCGCCGGCCGCACCGGCCGGCGGCTGGTCCTGCGCGGGGTGCCCGACCGGATGCAGCGGCTGCTGGTCGCCACCCGCCTGCACCGCATCCTCGCCATCGAGGGCGGCATCGAGGCGGAGTCCCTGCCCGGAGTGTGACCGGCGCGTGCGGCGCCGGAAGCGCGCCGGGAAGCACCTTGCGGGGAATCGCGGGTAATGACGGGGAAGGGCCCGGCCCGGGGCTGTTGGGGCGTCCGTGCCCCGCTCCGGCTTTCGCCCGCTTCGTCCCTTCACCCTCATGGGACCGTGACGTCCCCCGGGCGGCGAGGCGCCCCTCGATTCATGGATACTGTCCGGAGGTCTGAGGTTCGGTTTTTCCCGCCGCATAAGGCCGTACAACCATGCCCACACGGCGGGCACCGGACGCTGAGCGCCGGCCGGACGGCGTCCGGCCGGGGGCGAGGGAGTGCGGACAGGCCGGGAGGGCACGACGGCACGCCACGCTTTTGGGGGCTTTCACCATGGACCCGACGAACCGATCCGAGGAATTCGGCGACGGCGCCCACGAGCCCGCCACCGACGGCGGCCCGGCGCGGGAGGCGCAGGGCCAGGAGAGCGGCGGGCAGGGGCCCGCGCCCGTCCGCGTCGTCCGGCTCGTCGCCGGCGACTACGTCCTCACCGTCAATCCGCTCGACGGCAGCGAGATCGAGCCCTGCCTGCCCGGACAGCGGCCCGCCCACCCCGGCAAGCACGGCCCCGCCGAGCGCGCCGAGCGGCTCCGCGCCACCCAGCCGCCGCCGCCCGCCCGCCCCGCCGGCCCCGAACTCCCCCTGCTGGAACGGCAGGAGGAGCGCGAGAGACTCGTCCGCCTGCTGTCGCGCGGCCGCTCCGTACGCCTCACCGGCCCCTCCGGCTCCGGCCGCAGCGCCCTGCTCGACGCCGTGGCCGCCGACTGCGCGGACCTCGCGCCCGACGGCGTCGTGCGCCTGAGCGGCCGCCACCGCACCACCACCGACCTGCTGCACGAGCTCTTCGCCGCCGTCCACGACGCGCCGCTGTACCGCCCGGACCGGGCCGAACTCCTGGCGCTGGTCCACGAGATCGGCGCGGTCGTCGTCCTGGACGACCTCGAATTCGGCGGCAGCGCGCTCGACGAGCTCCTCGACGCCACCCCCGAGTGCGCGTTCCTGCTCGCCGCCACGCCCGACATCGCCGCGCCCTCCGCCGACTCGCACCTCGAAGAGGTCTTCCTCGGCGGGCTCGACCGCACCGGCTGCCTGGAGCTGCTGGAGCACGCCGTCGGCCGTCCGCTCACCGACGAGGAGGCCGACTGGGCGGCGGACCTGTGGTTCGCCTCCGAGGGGCTGCCGCTGCGCTTCGTCCAGGCAGGGGCGCTGCTGCGGCAGCGCGACAACCCGCCGGGCGCGGAGGCCGCCGTGGCCGACGAGTTCGGCGTCGTCGCCGAGCGGCCGTACGTCACCGCCGAGACCGCCGAACCGGAGCCCGCCGCCGCGGGAAGTGACGTGCCGCTGCCCGCCCTCGCCTCGGCCACGGCCCCCGCGCCCCGGCTCGCCTCCCGGCTCGGCGAGGCCGCCCGCGACACCCTGCGCATCGCCGTCGCCCTCGGCGGCGAGGTCCCGCACCAGGCGCACCTGCCGGCCCTCGTGGGCGACACCCACGCGGACGCCGCCCTCGGCGAACTCCTCGCCGCCGGGCTGATCACCGCCGCCGGCGCGCACTACCGGCTGGCCGCGGGCGTCGCCGACCAGCTGCTCGCCGAGGGGTACGGACGGGACGCGGGCGACCTCGCGCACGCCGCGGCCCAGCACTACGCCTGGTGGACCGGGCACCCTTCCGTCGCCCCCGAGCGCGCCGCCCTGGAGGCCGACGCCATCCTCGCCGCGCTCGCGGCCACGGCCGGCGACGGCGAGGACGGGCGCGCGCAGGCCGCGGTGCGGCTGGCCCGTACGGCGGCGCCCGCGTTCGCGGCCGCCCTGCACTGGAGCGCCTGGGAGCGCTGCCTGCGGCACGGCCAGGCCGCGGCCCGGCGCAGCGGTGAGGTCGGCGAAGAGGCGTACTTCCACCACGAGTTGGGCGTGCTCGCCCTGTGCACCGGCAACATCGACCGGGCCCGCGCCGAGCTGGAGGCGTCGGTCGGGATGCGCGGGGTGCTCGCGGACAAACGCGGTGCCATAGCGGGCCGTCGCGCCCTCGCCCTCGTCGCCGACCTCTCCGGCCGGACGGCGAACGGGCCCGCGGCGCCACGGACCGGACCCGGCGTGGCCCCGACGGCACCGCCGTCGTCGGCGCCTTCGGCCGTGCCTTCCTCCATGCCTTCTTCCATGCCTCCGTCCACGCCGGCCTCCGCCTTCCCGCCGCCGCCCGCCGCGTCGGCGGCCGCGAGGACGACCGCCGGTGAGGAGATCCCGGACGCGCGCCGTGAGGAGTCGGCGACACCGCCCGTCGCGATGCCGTCGCCCTTCGCCACGCCCGTCGACCAGGACCGCGTCGCGACCGAGTCCTTCCGCCGGCTCGGCCCCGCCGCGGCGGCGAGGAAGCAGCCGCCGTCACAGCCGTGGGCGAGGAAGCTGATGGTGAGCGGCACCCGGCGCAACCTCGCCGCCGCGGGTGCCGGAGCGCTGCTCGCCGCGGTGCTCGGCACCGTCGTGACGCTCGGCGCGACGTCCGGCAGCCACGACGGGGACGCCTCCGACGGCAAGGTGACCCCCGGCCGCTCCGCGTCGCAGCAGGACGGGGACAACGGCCTCACCGCGGACCACCCGGGTCCGGGCGAGGCGGGGCACGCTCAGGTGCCGGGCAAGCCGGGGGAGCCCGGCCGGTCGGCTTCCCCGGGGGCGTCGGGCGCGGCGTCCCCCGGCGCCTCGGGCAGCGCGTCGCCGAGCGCGGGGGCGAGCGATGGCGGCAAGCCGTCCGGGGGGCCTTCGCAGCCCTCCACCGCGCCGGAGTCGCCTTCGAAGTCGCCGTCGAAGGAACCGACCTCCCCGCCCGCGACGCCGTCCAAGGACCCGACGAAGGATCCGACGAAGCAGCCCCCCACTTCGCCGGCGACGCCGTCGCAGCCGCCGGCGGGCGGGGGCGGTTCGAGCTCGGTGGCCGGTGGCCCGGCGACGACGGGCTCAACGGGCAGCCGGCCGGCGGACGGCGGCGCGGGCAACCCGACGGCTTGACCGGGGCCGGGCGCCGGGCCCCGGCCTGTCGGCCTGTGCCGTTGGGCGGGGCGGGGTGGCGCCCGCCGGGTTGTCTCTTGCGCGGGGTGTGGCGGGGGCGGGCCGGTGGGGGTTTGCCGCGCGGTTCCCCGCGCCCCTGACGGGGCGCGGCCCCGTTGCCGGGATCAGCGGTCGTGGGCCGGAGCCGAATCCGCTTGCGCAGCCCCCGGGAACACCCCGCCCGCCTTCTCCACCACGGGTCAGAACAGGCGAAGCTTGTCGTCCTCGATGCCGCGCATCGCGTCGTAGTCGAGGACGAGGCAGCCGATGCCGCGGTCCGTCGCGAGGACGCGGGCCTGCGGCTTGATCTCCTGGGCCGCGAAGACGCCGCGGACAGGAGCGAGGTGCGGGTCGCGGTTGAGCAGTTCCAGATAGCGCGTGAGCTGCTCGACGCCGTCGATGTCACCGCGCCGCTTCAGCTCCACGGCCACCGTCGCGCCGTCCGCGTCGCGGCAGAGGATGTCCACGGGGCCGATCGCCGTGGGGTACTCCCGGCGGATCAGGGTGTAGCCCTCGCCGAGCGTCTCGATCCGGTCGGCGAGCAGCTCCTGGAGGTGCGCTTCCACGCCGTCCTTGATCAGACCCGGGTCGACGCCGAGTTCGTGGGAGGAGTCGTGCAGCACTTCCTCCATAGTGATGATCAGCTTCTCGCCCGCCTTGTTGACCACCGTCCACACCGAGCCGTCGCCCTCCTTGAGGGTGCACGGCGGGGACATCCAGTTGAGGGGTTTGTAGGCCCTGTCGTCCGCGTGGATGGAGACACTGCCGTCCGCCTTGACGAGGATCAGTCGCGGGGCGGAGGGGAGGTGGGCGGTGAGCCGGCCCGCGTAGTCCACGGAGCAACGGGCGATGACGAGACGCATGGTCAGTCACGCTACTCGACTCCCGCCCCTCGGCGCGATTCGCCCTTGATGGACCCCTTCGGTGGACCGCCGAACGCCCTGGGCCGTGGCCGGTTGTTACTGCGTTCTCCTGGTGCCCCCGCAGTGGCCGAATTACCGTTGAAGCGGGCGGTCGTCGTACGGGCACAGGGCGTCGTCGTCCGCTCGCCCATCCCTGAGACCCCGTTCGCGGGGTCGCGAGAGGAGAACTCATGTCGCTCGACGTCTCACCGGCCCTCCTTGAACAGGCCGAGCGAGGCGAGGTCGACGAAGCGGAATTCGTCGACTGCGTCCGGACCTCCCTGCCGTACGCGTGGGAGATGATCAGCTCCCTGGTGGCCCGGCTCAAGATCGACGGTGGCGAGTTCGCCGACAACCAGACGCCTCCGCCGGATGAGCAGGCTCGTGGCCAGCTGCTGCGAGCCTTGGCGAGTGACGCGATCCGTGGTGCGCTGGAGCGGCACTTCGGTGTCCGCCTGGCGTTCCAGAACTGCCACCGGGTGGCGGTCTTCCCGCTCGACCCGGCGGCCGACGACCGTCTCGCACGCTTCACCTCGATCCGTGGCCAGTTACTCAATCAGTCCCCGCTCCTGCGGGACTGCTGAGGCACGGTGCTGCCGCCTCGCGATGTGCGGGCGGCAGCGCTGGGGGGATGGGGGGTCCGTTTTTCTGCCTGTGGCTCGCCGTTGCCTGGTGCGGGTTTCGTTGCCGCCTGCGGCGGGGGCGCCCTGCGGGCCTGCTTGGGTTTGGTGGGGTTCGCCGTTGCCTCGTGCGGGCCTGTTGCCGCCTGCGGCGGGGGCGCCCTGCGGGCGCGTCCTCAGTCGCCGGACGGGCTTGGGTTTGGCGGGCTCGGCGTCGCCTTGTGCGGGTTGTCTGCGCCTGCGGCGGGCGGCCTCAATCGCCGGCCGGGCTGGGTTGTGGGGTTCGCCGTTGTCCGGTGCGGGGGGACGCCCTGCGGGCGTGGCCTCAAGCGCTGGCCGGGCTTGGGTGTGTGGTGGGTGCCGGGGGTGGGACTTCCGGGCTGAGGACCTGGAACGCGGTGCGGGCACCGTGCTTCGTATGGGGTGCCGTACCGACGCACCGCGTTCCAGAACCCCACCCTCCAGCCCCGCCCCCTCCCACCGGAGAGCACGTGCGGGACGTATCCGCTTCAGGGTTCCCAATCAGCCCGTCCGGCGATTGAGGACAACGCGCGAAGCGCGTTGCTGGGGGTCCGGGGTCTCCCCGGTTTCGGGAAGGGGCGGGGCTGGGGAACAGCCCGCCGCAGGCGCCACGGACCCGCAGCCGGGCGCGGAGCGGAGCCCCCACGCGGCGGAGCCGCCCATCCCCGTCCGGCGACCGACGCCGCCGCCCGCAGGGCGCCCCGCCGCAGGCGGCAACGACGGAGCACCCAGCCACGACCGGCACGCAAAGCGCAGCGAACCCGCAGGCGGCAAGCCCCCGGCCACAAACTGCCTCACCCCAGAAGCGGCAGCACCTCGGATCCGAGCCGGCGGAGGTTGTCCTCCGTCGCGGCGAGGTCGCCGGAGCCCTCGGTGAGGAGGGCGAAGCGGGTGATGCCCGTGCGTTCGGACGTCGCTGCGAGACGGTCCGCGCACAGCCGCGGCGGTCCCACCGGATGGAGTTCGCAGAGCTGCTGGGTGTAGGCGAGCGGGTCGCGCATCCGCCGCGGCCGGCCGTCGACCGTCTCATAGGCGGCGAGCCCGTGGTGGAACCACCCCGGCATGGCCTTGAGGAGGGTCTCCGCGGCCTCCCGCCGCCGGTCCCCGACCTGTGCGACACCGGCGGACACATGACCGGCCGCCACGACCTCCTCGGGTGAACGGCCCGCCTCCAGCGCGCACTTGCGCCAGAGGGCGACCATCTCCGCTTTCTCCTCATCGGAGTTGTGCATCCCGAGCAGCATCGGCAGACCGCGCGCGGCGGCCAGCCGTACGCTCGCGGGCGAGGTGCAGGCGAGCAGCACCGGCGGGCCGGAACGATCCTCCAGGTCGTCCGGGCGCGGCACGACGGGCACTTCGCGGAAGTGGAAGCGGGGCCCGGCCGCGCTCACGCGGGGCGTGCGCAGCCAGCGCAGCAGCAGGTCGAGGGACTCGGGGAAGCCCTCCTCGTACGCCTCCAGGCCCGTGCCGAAGACCTCCAGGTCCACCCAGGGGCCGCCGCGGCCGACTCCCAGGGTGAAGCGGCCCTCGGAGGCGAGGTGCAGCAGCGCCGCCTGCTCGCCCAGTGCCACGGGGTGCACCGTGGGCAGCACGCTCACCGCCGTGCCCACCTCGATCCGCCGGGTGCGCCCGAGCACCAGCCCGGCCAGCGTCGTCGCCGACGGGCAGACGCCGTACGGAATGAAGTGGTGTTCCGCGAGCCAGACCGCGTCGAGTCCGGCCTCCTCGGCGACCACCGCCGACCGGACGGCCCGGTGCAGTGCCTCCCCATGCCCCTGGCCGGGGAACTGCGCGGCCAGGACGAATGCTCCAACGCGCATCGCTCTCAATCTCCTTGCTGGCGACCGACGCGGCATCCCCCACCGGAATCAACGGCTGACACGTGCCATGGGCACGGCCTCGCGTTAAGTTTTAACGATGATCGGAGAATGCTCGGGTGGTCCTTGGGGGGATGCCCGCCCGGGACGGTCACCCTGACGCGTAACCTGGTTACGGCCCGTAGCCCCCCAGACCTCCGAGGTGCCCCGTGTCCCCGCGCCGAAACCGCCCGCGAGGCGGCGCAGAACATCAAGCCGACGCCCCGCGCGAGTTCGTCGGCGACCGCTACGGCCTGGAGCGCAGCGAGAGCTGGCAGGGCGAGGACTGGGCCGTCCGCACGGTCGGCGGTGGCGCGGCCGCCAAGCACTACCGCTGCCCCGGCTGCGACCAGGAGATCCCGCCCGGCGTCCCGCACCTCGTCGCGTGGCCGCTGTACGGCGGCGGCGTGGAGGACCGGCGGCACTGGCACAAGGCGTGCTGGAACGCGAAGGACCGCCGGAGCGCGCGGCTCCAGCGGTCCCGTAACGCGCCTCGGTACTGAGGCGTCGCGTCCGCGCTACGCGTCGCGTTTCATGAGCGCCGCGTACGCGCCGCCCAGGGCGACCGTCACCACGCCCGCCATGATCCAGACCGGGTCCCAGCCCATGGGGCCCGAGTCGGGCCCGGAGCCCGAGGCGAAGAGCACGAAGAGCTGGTAGGGGATCGAGTACTGCAGGAGGATCTTCCGCAGCTCGGACAGCGCGCTCGCGTACATGAACGTCGTCATGACCAGCGGCAGCAGCATCAGGCCGAGCATCGTCGTGATCGCGCCCGCGGAGTGCCGCACGAGCGTCCCGACGGCCAGCGCCAGCAGCCCGATCAGCGCGACGAAGAGGCTGACGCCGACCGTGGCGCGCAGCCACATCTCGCCCGTCGTGCGGCTGGTCCACTGCCCCTGGAGCAGCGATTCCGCCACCATGCCGACCAGCGTCGTGGACACCAGGGTGATCGTGAAGACCAGCAGGAAGAAGACGATCGCCTTCGCCGTCAGCACGCGGGCGCGGTCGGGGCAGGCGGTCAGGGTGGTGCGGATCATGCCCGTGCCGTACTCGGAGCTGATCGTCAGCACGCCGAGCGTGATCACGCAGATGATGCCGAGCAGCACGCCGAAGACGCCGAAGCTCAGGGCCGACATGTTCTTCTCGCCGCTGTCGGAGTCGACGCCGCTGGCGGCCACCGCGATCGCGCAGCCGATGCCGAAGACGAGCACGACCATGACGCCCAGCGTCCACATCGTGGAGCGCAGGGAGCGGATCTTGGTCCACTCGGAGGCGATCGCGTCGGCGAGGTTCGCCTTGCGCACCGGGATCGGGGAGACGTACCCGCCGGCCCACTGAGGGGCCTCCGGCGCGAAGGCCGGTGCCTGCGGCGCGGGCGGCTGCGGGTGCTGGGGGGCGGTCATCGGGCGTCCTCGCTGTCACGCTTGGTCAGGTCGGCGGGGGCGGTGGCGGGCGCGTCGGCCGGGGCGGCCGGCGCGGGGGGCTCGGCGGGCGGGGCGGGCGCGGCGGCGGGCGCGGCCGGTGCCTGCGGGGCGGCGTACGGATTCGGCTGCTCGCCCGTCAGCACGGGATAGGGGTTGGCCGGCGCGGGCTGACCCCAGCCGCCCTGCGCGGGCCGGCCCCAGCCCGGCTGACCCTGCGGTACGCCGTAGCCGTACTGCTGGGCGTACGGGTCGGCCTGCGCCAGACCGGCGCGCTGGTCGGCGGTCGAGCGGTAGTCGACGGCGCCCTGGGTCATCCGCATGTACGCCTCCTCCAGGGACGCCTGGTGCGGGGAGAGCTCCCACAGGCGGACGTCGGCGTCGTGCGCGAGGTCGCTGATCCGGGGGAGAGGCACACCCGTGACGCGCAGCGCGCCGTCCGGCTCGGCCAGCACCTGGCCGCCCGCCTCGACCAGCGCGGCCGTCAGCTTCTCGCGGCCCTCCGGTTCGGTGTCCGGGGTCCGCACGCGGGCGAAGCCGGCGGAGTTCGCGGCGATGAAGTCCCGCACGCTCATGTCGGCGAGCAGCTGGCCGCGGCCGATGACGATGAGGTGCTCGGCGGTGAGGGCCATCTCGCTCATCAGGTGCGAGGAGACGAAGACGGTCCGGCCCTCCGCCGCGAGCTGCTTCATCAGATTGCGGACCCAGAGGATGCCCTCGGGGTCGAGGCCGTTGACCGGCTCGTCGAAGAGCAGCACCTGCGGATCGCCCAGCAGCGCGGCCGCGATGCCCAGGCGCTGGCCCATGCCGAGCGAGAAGCCCTTGGAGCGGCGGCGGGCCACGTCCTGGAGGCCGACGACGGCGAGCACTTCGTCCACCCGGCGCGCGGGCAGGCCCGCGAGCTGGGCGAGGGAGAGCAGGTGCAGCCGGGCGCTGCGCCCGCCGTGCACCGCCTTCGCGTCGAGGAGGGCGCCGACCTGGCGGGGTGCGTTGGGGAGCTTGGCGAAGGGGTAGCCGCCGATGGTCACGCTGCCGGACGTGGGCACGTCCAGACCGAGGATCATGCGCATCGTGGTCGACTTGCCGGATCCGTTGGGGCCCAGGAAGCCGGTGACCGTCCCGGGCCGCACTTGGAACGACAGATTGTGCACGGCCGTCTTGGCGCCGTAGCGCTTCGTGAGGCCGACTGCCTCGATCATGCTCCGCCCCTCGCGAGCTCTTCGGGGCATAAGCCCCCGTAAGGGTTAGGAGCATAACGAGGAGCTGACGGTTCCTGATGGTGTGAGATTCAAGCGACTGGTGGGTAGGGCGTGCCGTGGCGGGGTGCGGAGAGATCGTCGTAGGTGCGGGGTGTGACGGGTGTCTCATCCTCCGCCCCCTCCGGGGCGGGGAACGTCCCGTCCGGGGCGGGAAGCCGCTGTCCGTCAGCACCCAGCCGTGCTCCCGGAAGATCCGCCTGCCCTCGTGGCGTACGGCCTCGTCCGCCCGTGCCCGGTCCACCCAGCTCTCCGGGCCGGGCCCGAGCAGCTCCCGCAGGGCGGGGGAGGAGGTGAGCAGCCGGGTGAGGAGGACGCGCTGGTCGCCGCCGCCGGGCAGGGGGCGGCCGTCGGCCGTGTCGGTGAGGACGCCGTGCAGGCTGACGTAGAGATAAGCCCCGCCCAGGGCCTCGCCCGAGGGCATGAGCATGGGGAAGCGGCTGCCGGGCAGCAGGACGCGGCGGTAGTTGAACTCCGTGCGGTCCACTTCCCGCAGCTGCGCGGTGTCCAGCCAGCTGATCACCAGCGTGAGTTCGGCGCCCGGCTCGACGTACGGGGCGGCCGCCACATAGCCGTGCCGGCCGATGTGCCCGGAGCAGCCGACGCCGATGCCGCGCACTCGCACCGGGACCATGGGGACGGTCGTGGGCAGGCCCCGGCGGGCGAGCTTGTGGTGGAGCTGGGCGGGGGAGGCGTTGGAGCCGACCGCGACGACCGGGTGGCGCCGCCCCGTGGTCGCCGAGCCCAGCCCGGTGAGCACGGCGTCGAGCACCGGCTGCCCGGCCGCGCCGGTGGCGACCCGCCACGCGCCGAGCGGCTCGCGGGGCACGGGGGTCAGCGGGGTGAGCGTGCGGCCGCTGAGCAGGGCGGGTGCGGTGACGGGGCGGCCGGGGTAGGTCAGGGGCTGCTCGGCGGGGGCGTGGCCGAGACTGTCGCTTTCCACGGTCCCCTTCCCTCCCCCGGCCGGGGCCGTCCTGAAACGAACCGGAAGGCGCGGCTCGCACCGGTCGGGCGCCGAGGGCTAAGCGTCCCGCTCCCGCAGCACCACGTACGCCCCCACCAGCGCCGCCACCACCCACAGCACCATGATCGCGAAGCCGCCCCACGGCCCGTACGGGGCGTCGTCGTCGATCGTGATCACCCGCATGACCTTGCGGCCCGCCTGGTCCGGGAAATACTGCGCGACCTTCTTCGTGGCCGGGACCGCGCCCAGGATGTTGGAGATGAGGAAGAAGAACGGCATGAGGATGCCCAGCGAGAGCATCGGGCTGCGCAGCATCGTGGCGATGCCCATGGAGAAGACGGTGATCAGGGTCATGTAGAGCCCGCCGCCGATGACGGCGCGCAGGACTCCCGTATCGCCGATCGACGTCCTGTGCTCGCCCAGCATGGCCTGGCCGAGAAAGAACGCCAGGAAACTCGTGACCATGCCGACGGCCAGCGCCAGCACCGTCGCGATGGTGATCTTGCTGAAGAGAAATGTGCCGCGCTGCGGTACGGCCGCCAGCGAAGTGCGGATCATTCCGGTGCTGTATTCGTTGGTGACGACCAGCACCCCGAAAACGATCATCGCAAGCTGGCCGAGTCCCATGCCGGCGAAACTCGTGAAGGTCGGATCGAAAGTGATCTTCTCCTTCACCGACAGTTTGTCGAAGTTGCTTTTGGAAAGAGCGCTGATCAAAATCCCCAGCGCGACCGTCACGACCAAGGCGAGACCGAGTGTCCACACCGTGGAACGAACGGATTTGATCTTTGTCCATTCGGACCGGAGGACCTGGTTCGCCACCGCCGCCATCGCTTCAGGATCCCTTCTTCTGCCAGTCCGCGCCCCAGCCGGCCCCCGGGAGCTGCTGCCCCGGAGCGGCCCCGGGTCCCAGGACCGGCGCGCTGTGCGCGTGGTATTCCACCGATTCGGCGGTGAGCCGCATGAACGCCTCCTCCAGCGAGGCCCGCTGAGGACTCAGCTCGTGCAGCACGATCTGGTGCCGGGCCGCGAGCTCACCCAGCCGTGCGCCGTCCGCCCCGTCCACCTCCAGCGAGCCGTCGCCGGCCGCCACGGCGGTGATCCCCGCGCCCGCCAGCACGTCGAGCAGCCGCTCCCGGTCGGGCGAGCGCAGCCGCACATAGGAGCGGGAGTTCTGCGCGATGAAGTCCGCCATCGAGGTGTCCGCGAGCAGCCGTCCCTGGCCGATGACGATGAGGTGCTCGGCGGTCAGGGCCATCTCGCTCATCAGGTGCGAGGAGACGAAGACCGTACGCCCCTGTGCGGCGAGGTTCTTCATCAGATTGCGGATCCAGTGGATGCCCTCGGGGTCGAGGCCGTTGACCGGCTCGTCGAAGAGCAGCACCTGCGGATCGCCCAGCAGCGCGCCCGCGATCCCGAGCCGCTGGCCCATGCCCAGGGAGAAGCCCTTGGAGCGCTTCTTCGCCACCGACGTCAGGCCGACCGTGTCCAGCACCTCCGCCACCCGGGCCCGCGGGATGCCGTTGCTCTGCGCCAGGCACAGCAGGTGGTTGTAGGCGCTGCGGCCGCCGTGCATCGCCTTGGCGTCCAGCAGCGCGCCGACGACCTTCAGCGGATCCCGCAGCTGGCGGTAGTGCTTGCCGTCGAGATGGACCGAACCGGCGGTGGGCCGGTCCAGATCGAGCATCATGCGCATCGTGGTGGACTTGCCCGCGCCGTTGGGCCCCAGGAAGCCGGTGACGACCCCGGGCCGTACGGTGCAGGTGAGGCCGTCCACGGCGAGCTTGTCGCCGTAGCGCTTGGTCAGACCCTGGAGCTCGATCATTCCGCCACGTTAAGGGCATGCCCCCCACGGCGCCACCGGTGGCCGCCCGTCCGGATGACCCGGCGGCGGACGGCGGGGCACCGAAGACACCGACGCCCCGTGTGCCGCCTCCCGGCGGCACACGGGGCGTCGGCGTACGGGGGTCGCTGCGGGGCCGTGCGCCGAGCGCTCAGCGGCTCTGCTGGGCCGGGACGCCGCGCGAGATCGGCTCGTCGTCACCGGGCACGCCGGCCGCGGCCACGGCCGCGCCGGTCAGCGTGGCCAGCATCTCGCGGACGTTGGTCAGCTGGGCGTTGATGCTGTCGCGGCGGTTGGTCAGCGCCGCCAGCTCGCGCTCGGACTCGCTGCGGATGCGGTCCGCCTTGGCGTTGGCGTCGGCCACGATGTCCTCGGCCTGGCGCTGCGCGGTCTCCACCGTCTGACGGGCCCGGCGCTCGGCGTCCGTGCGCAGCTTCTCCGCCTCCAGGCGCAGCTGCTCGGCGCGGTGCTCGATCTCCGCCAGCCGCTTCTCGGCCTTGGCCTGACGGGACGCCAGGTCGCGCTCGGACTGCTCACGGCGCTTGGCCAGGTTGGTCTCGAAGTCCGCGGCGGCCTGGGCGGCCTTGGCGCGGGTCTCCTCGAAGAGGGCGTCGGCCTCCTCGCGCTTGGACTGCGCGTCCTTCTGCGCCTCGGCGCGCAGCGTCGCGGCGTCGCCCTTGGCCTTCTCGACGATGCGGGCGCCCTCGTCCTCCGCCTTCGCCTTGCGGTCGGCGGCGAACGACTCGGCGTCGTTGCGCACCTGCTGAGCGGCGGACTCGGCCAGCTCACGGTGCTGCTCGGCCGCGCGCCGTGCCTCCTCACGCAGATCCTTGGCCTCTTCCTCGGCCAGCCGAAGGATCTTCTCGACCCGCGCACCCAGGCCCGCGTAGGACGGTTCCGCGTCGTTGACCTGGGCCTGAGCATTCTGCGTTTCGAGGTGGAGCTCCTCGATGCGCTTTTCCAGAGAGGTGATTCGCGCCAGTGCGCTGTCACGGTCGGCGACGAGCTTGGTAATGCGGTCGTCCACCTGGCCGCGGTCGTATCCACGCCGCACGAGCTCGAAGCCGAAGGGGGAGGAAGTGTCACTCATGGGGTTCCTGTCATAAGAGACCGGTGAGGTGATAGAGGGAATCCTAGGGGTGCGAGCGGCGTGGCATCGAGTGGACGGTCGGCAGATCTGGAGAATGGCCCCCCGTTTGAGTGGCTACTTCTGGGACTGCTTGCCACCCGATCGAGTTGCACCCGCAACTGCTGCTGCCTTCACCCCGCCCTCTTTGGCGCTTCCCGCCCCCGGGGCTTCAAAAGATTCCAACGCTTCCAACACGTCCTGGACACGGGAAATCTCGGCATTGATGTCCTCGCGCCGGCGGACCAGCGCCTCCAACTCCCGCTTTCCGTCGTCGACCAGGCGCTTGGCCTCCTGCGCGGCCTCGGTGCGCAGGCGCTCCGCCTCGCGTACGGCCGCGGCCTTCTTCTCCTCGGCCTCCTTCAGCAGTGCCTGGGACTCCCGCTGGACGGCGGCCTTCTTCTGCTCCGTCTCCTTGAGCAGCCCCTCGGCCTTCTTCACCGCGGCGATACGGACCTTGCTGGCCTCGCTGCTGGCGTCGGAGACCAGCTTCTTGGCCTTCTCCTCGGCCTCCGCGAGCTGTTCGGTCGCCGCGGCCACGAGCTTGTCGCAGCGCTCGCCCGCCGACTGCATCGCCTCGGCCGCCTCCCGGCGCGCCCGGTCGTGCAGTTCCTCGACCTCGCTCTCCACGCGGGTGCGCAGCTCGTCCGCGCGCTCCCTTATGGCGGTCGCGTCCCCGCGAGCCTCGGCCAGCAGCGTGTTGGCGTCCGTACGGGCCTGCTCCACCAGGGTGTTGCCCTCGCCGGTGGCCTCCGTGACGATGCGCTCCGCCTCGCGGCGGGCCACACCGACCATGGTGTCGGCCTGCTCCTCGGCGGCGGCCGCCGTCCGTACGGCCTCCTCCTGCGCCTTGGCGATCAGGGCGTCCGCCTTCTCGGCGGCCTCCGTCAGCTTCTGCGCGCCGGCGTCCCGCGCCGCGTCGATCGTCCGCTCGCCCTCGGCGCGCGCCTCGGCGAGCACCCGCTCGGCCTCCATGACGGCGTCGGCCTTGAGCTTCGCGGAGTCCGCGCGCGTGCTGTTGGCGTTCTCCTGCGCGGAGCTCAGCGCCTTCGCGGCCTCGGCGGCCATCCGCTCCGCCTCGGCCGTGGCCTGCGCGAGCAGTTCGTCGGCCTGTTCGGCGGCTTCGGTGCGGTGGGCGTTGGCGGCCTCGCGTGCCTCGTCCGTCGTGCGGGCGGCCTCGCGCTGTGCGGTCTCCAGGGCCTCGGCGCCCTCGGCGCGCAGCCGCTCGGCCTCCGCCTCGGCGTCCGCCTTGAGCCGGTCGGCCTGCTCCGCGGCCTCCGCCCGGTGGGCCTCGGCGGCCTCGCGGGCCTCCTCCATGGTGCGGGCGGCCTCGGCGGCGAGCTTCTCCGCCTCGGCCGTGGCCTCGGCGAGCAGCTCGTCGGCCTGCTCCGCGGCCTCCGTGCGGCGGGCGTTGGCGACCTCGCGCGCCTCGTCCACGATCTTGGCGGCGTCGTCCTGCGCCGAAGAGGTCAGCTCGGCCGCCGCGTTGACGATCCGCTCCGCCTCCGCGTGGCCCTCGGTGCGCATCCGGTTGGCGTCCTCGCGGGCCTCGGCCCGCGCCCGCGCCGCGTCCTGCTCGGCGGAGGCCAGCGCGTCGGACGCGTCCGTACGCATCTGCTGCGCCTTCGCCGACGCGTCGGAGACCATGCGGTCGGCCTCGGCCGTGGCCTTCGCGACCAGCTCCTCCGCGGTCGCCCGCGCCTCCTCCACGGTGCGCGTCGCCTCGGCGACCAGCCGCTCCGCCTCCGCGGTGGCCTCCGCGCGGTGGCCGTCGGCCTCCTCGCGCGCCTCCTCCACCGTGCGCTTCGCCTCGGCGACCAGCTTCTCCGCCTCGGCCGTCGCCTCGGCGAGCAGTTCGTCGGCCTGTTCGGCGGCTTCGGTGCGGTGGGCGTTGGCGGCCTCGCGTGCCTCGTCCGTCGTGCGGGCGGCCTCGCGCTGGGCGGTCTCCAGGGCCTCGGCGCCCTCGGCGCGCAGCCGCTCGGCCTCCGCCTCGGCGTCCGCCTTGAGGAGATCGGCCTGCTCCGCCGCCTCCGCCCGGTGACCGTCGGCCTCCTGCCGCGCCGTCACCACCGCGGCCTCGGCCTCGGTGATCAGCTTCTCCGCCTCGGACATGGCCTCGGCGAGCAGTTCGTCGGCCTGCTCCGCGGCCTCCGAACGACGGGTGTTGGCGGCCTCGCGCGCCTCGTCCAGCACCCGGGCGGCCTCCGCCTCCAGGCGCTGCCCCTCGGCGATCGCCTCGGAGACCGTGCGCTCCGCGAGCGACTTCGCGGCCTCGGACGCGGCCTGCGCGTCCGCGCGGGTACGGGCGGCGTCCTCGCCGGCCCGCTCCCGCTCGGCGTAGGCGTCGGCGCGGACCCGGTCCGCCTCCTCCTGCGCCTCGGTGACCGTCCGCTCGGCGTTGTGCTCGGCGGCCGAACGCAGCCCGGCGATCTCCTCCTCGGCCTGCTCGTGCAGCCCCGCGACGGAGTCCCGCACCTGCTGGGCGGTCTGCTCCGCGGCCGTCACCAGCTCCGAGGCGCGCTGCTCGGCCTCCTCGACCAGGCGCCGGGCCTCCTCCTGCGCCTCACCGACCCGCTTGCGCGCCGAAGCCAGCAGCTCCTCGCTCTGCTCGCGCGCCGCCGCACGCTCCGCCTGCGCCTCGGTACGGGCGTCGCCCAGCAGCTCCTCCGCCTCACGGCGGCGGCGGGCGGCCTCCTCCTGCGCGGCCGCGAGGGCCTCGGCGGCCTCGGCGGCCGTGCGCTCCGCGGCTGCGTTCGCCTCGGCCCGCATCCGGTCCGCGGCCTCCTGCGCCTCGGACTTCAGCCGCTCCGCCTCCGCGGCGGCCTCGCTCCGCAGCCGCGCGGCGGCGCTCTCGCCCTCGGCACGGGCGGCCGACGCCTCCTCGGCGGCCTCGGCACGCAGCCGCTCCGCCTCCGTCTCGGCCTGCGCCTGGAGCGCGCGCCGCGCCTCCGCGGCCTCCGTACGGCTCCGCTCCGTCTCCTCCGCGGCCTCGCGGCGCAGCCGCTCCGCCTCCGCGCGCGCCTCGCGCAGCGTCTCCTCGGCGGACGCCACGCGCGCCTCCGCCTCGGTGTGCAGCCGCGCCAGCTCCTCGGCGGCCTCCGCGCGCCGCGTCTCCGCGGCCCGCTCGGCCTCCTCGCGCAGCTGCTTGGCGGCCTCGGCGGCCTCCGTGCGGGTGCGCTCCGCGTGGTCCTCGGCCTCCTCGGCCATCTCCTCGGCCTCGGCGCGGGCCCGCTCCAGCGCCTCCTCGGCCTGCTTGCGCAGGCCCGCCGCGCGCTCGGCGGCCTCGGTGCGCACGCGCTCGCTCTCGGCGCTCGCCCCGGCGCGGGTCTCCTCCGCGTCGGCCTTCGCCTTCGCGAGCAGCTCCTCGGCGGTGCTGGCCGCCTCCTCGATCTGCTGGAGCGCCTGCCGCCGGGCCTCGCTCCGCAGCCGCTCGCCCTCGGCGACCGCCTCGGAGCGCAGCTGCTCGGCCTCGCCGCGCAGCCGCCGCGCCTCCTCCTGGAGCTCGACGGTCTTGGCGCGGTACTCCTTGGTGTCGTCCTTCGCCGCGCCCTTGAGCTGCTCCGCGGTGTCCGCGGCCTGCTCACGCAGCCGCTCGGCCTCGGCCTCCGCCTCGCGGCGGATCCGCTCGGCCTCCTCCGCCGCGGCCTTGGTGGTGGCCTGAGCGTCCTCGGACGCCTTGGTCAGCACCTCCTCGGCCGTCCGCGCGGCCTTCGCGAGCTGCGCCGCGGAGTCCTCCGCGGCGGCGCTGCGGGCGTTCTCCGCGGCCTCGGCCAGCAGGCGCTCGGCCTTGGCCCTGGCGTCGTCGCGCAATTGCTCGGCCTCGGCCCGCAGGGCCTCGGCCTCCTTCGTGGCCTCGCCGACGAGGCGGGCGATCTCGGCCTTCGCCGTACGGGAGCGCTGCTCGTGCTCGGACTCCGCCGACGTCAGCTTCCGGGCGGCCGAGTCGTGCGCCTCGGTGAGGACCTTCTCCGCCTCGGCCCGGGCCTCGCGCAGCGCCGCGTCGGCCTCCGCGAGACGGGCCTCCGCCGTGCGCGTCAGCTCGGCCGCGGCCGCGCGCGCCTGGTCGGACTCCGTGCTGGTCGCCGTGCGCAGCTGCTCGGCGTGGTCGGTGGCCTCCTGCGCCTGCGCGGACGCGGCGGCCAGCAGCCGCTCGGCGTCGGCGCGGGCACGGCGCAGCAGCGCCTCGGCCTCGGCACGGGCCTCGTCCGCGGCGGCGCTGAGCCGGCCACGGGCCTGCTCGGTGAGCCGCTGGGCCTCCGCGCGGGCCGTCGCGAGCGACTGCTCGGCCTCCGCCCGGGATTCCTCCATCAGGCGCCGGGCCTGGGACTCCGTGCGGGCGCGCAGCTGCTCGGCCCACGCGACGTTCTCGTTGACGTGTGATTCGACGGTCTGGCGGCGCTCGTTGAGCTCCTCGTCCAGGCGCTGGCGGCGGGCGACGGCCTCCGCGTGCAGCTCGGCCTCCATCCGGGCCTGCCGCTCGGCCTGCTCCTGGAGCAGGCGCTGCGTCTGGGCACGCGCCTCGCGGAGCTCGCGCTCCGCGTCGGTACGCATCTGTTCCGCCTGAATCTGGGCATTACGGAGCAACTGCTCCGCCTGGTAACCCATATCGGCGGTGTCGTATGCCGGACGGTGGGCGAGATTGCGGCGCGCCTCGTGCAGCTTGGCGCGCAGCACCTCGACCTGATAGCCGAGGTCGTCGGCGTGCTGGACCGCCTTCTCCCGCTCCTTCTTCAGCCGCTCCATCTCGGCTTCGAATTGCGAGAGGTGGTCGTCAGCCTCGTAGCGGTCGTTGCCCCGCACTGCGCGGTCCCATCCGTCCCCTGGTCGCGTTGGCGGCCGGCCCCGTCCCGCATAAACCGGAGGAACCCGGAGCCTGCCCTTCCGAAGAAATGGTGTCAGATCATCGGTACAGCCCGGCCCGGGGCCCCACCCCGTACCCCCGGCCGAACCTGCACTCTACCGGCCGGGGGAGGTGCGGGTCAGTGCTCCTGGTCCGCGGGGGGTGCCGAGGTGACCAGTTCGGTCAGTACGCCATGGCAGTCCTTGGGGTGCAGAAAGGTGATGCGGGAGCCCATGGAACCCGTCCGCGGCTGCTCATAGAGGACGCGTACGCCCTTGCCGCCGATCTCGGCAGCGTCGGTGTCGACATCCGGCGTACCGAACGCGATGTGGTGAACGCCCTCGCCGTTCTTGGCAAGCCACTTGCCGACCGCCGAATCCGGCCGGGTGGGCTCCAGCAGCTGGATGTAGGAGGCCCCGCCGTCGTCCGTCCCGTTGATCCGGAGCATGGCCTCGCGCACCCCCTGCTCCTCGTTGACCTCGGTGTGGAACACCTCGAAGCCGTACGTGGCACGGTAGAACTCGACGGTCGTGTCGAGGTCCGCACAAGCGATCCCGATGTGGTCGATACGCGTCAGCATGGAACCAGTGCACCGCTCGCCGCCGCGGTTACGCAACGTGCGCGCGATCACACCTGCGGCCCGGTGACCCGGCGCCTACCGCTCAGTACATTGACGGGAACCATCGTTAACCTCTCCGCCTCGAAGGGGCCGCGCCTCATGACTGGTACGAACGGTTCGACCGGCACCACATCCGTGATCGTCGCGGGCGCCCGTACGCCCATGGGCAGGCTGCTCGGCTCCCTGCGCTCCTTCTCCGCGGCCGACCTCGGCGGGCTCGCCATCAAGGCCGCCCTCGACCGGGCCGGCATCGGCGGCGACCAGGTGCAGTACGTGATCATGGGGCAGGTGCTCCAGGCCGGCGCGGGCCAGATCCCGGCCCGCCAGGCGGCCGTCAAGGGCGGCATCCCCATGAGCGTGCCCGCCCTCACGGTCAACAAGGTCTGCCTCTCCGGTCTCGACGCCATCGCGCTGGCCGACCAGCTCATCCGCGCCGGTGAGTTCGACATCGTCGTGGCCGGCGGCCAGGAGTCGATGACCAACGCCCCGCACCTGCTGCCCAAGTCGCGCGAGGGCTATAAGTACGGCTCCATCGAGATGCTCGACTCGATGCACCACGACGGCCTCTCGGACGCCTACGAGGGCATCGCCATGGGCGAGTCCACCGAGAAGCACAACACCCGCCTCGGCATCGGCCGCGCCGAGCAGGACGAGATCGGCGCCCGCTCCCACCAGCGCGCCGCCGCCGCCCAGAAGAACGGCCTCTTCGAGGCGGAGATCACCCCCGTGGAGATCCCGCAGCGCAAGGGCGACCCCGTCCTCTTCAGCAAGGACGAGGGCGTGCGCGCCGACACCACCGTCGAGGTCCTCGGCAAGCTCCGCCCCTCCTTCGCCAAGGACGGCACGATCACCCCCGGCACCTCCTCGCAGATCTCCGACGGCGCCGCCGCCGTGGTCGTGATGAGCAAGGCCAAGGCCGAGGAGCTGGGCCTGCACTGGATCGCCGAGATCGGCGCCCACGGCAATGTGGCCGGCCCCGACAACTCCCTCCACTCGCAGCCCTCCAACGCCATCCGGCACGCGCTGCGCAAGGAGGGCCTGACCGTCGACGATCTCGACCTGATCGAGATCAACGAGGCATTCGCCGCCGTTCTGGTGCAGTCGATCAAGGATCTGGGCGTTTCCCCCGAAAAGGTGAACGTCAACGGTGGGGCCATCGCGCTGGGCCACCCGATCGGCATGTCCGGCGCCCGCACGGTCCTCCACCTCGCCCTGGAGCTCAAGCGGCGCGGCGGCGGGGTCGGCGCGGCCGCGCTGTGCGGCGGCGGCGGTCAGGGCGACGCCCTGATCATCCGCGTCCCCGGCAACTGACGCCCACCGGCGGAGCGGCGGGCCCCGGGCGCCTCCGGAACGCCGGACTTCCTCACGACGCCGGGCACCTTCGGACACATCGGGAACTTCGAAACGTCGGAACGGAGCAGACATGGTGGACGTCCCCGCGCTGGTCGAACAGGCCAGGGAAGGCCGGCCGCGCGCCGTCGCCCGGCTGATCTCCCTGGTGGAGGGGGCGTCCCCGCAGCTGCGCGAGGTGATGGCGGCCCTGGCCCCCCTGACCGGCGGGGCCTACGTCGTCGGCCTCACCGGCTCGCCCGGCGTCGGCAAGTCGACCTCCACCTCGGCCCTGGTCAGCGCCTACCGCAAGGCCGGGAAGCGGGTCGGCGTGCTCGCCGTCGACCCCTCCTCGCCCTTCTCCGGCGGCGCCCTGCTCGGCGACCGCGTGCGGATGTCCGACCACGCCTCCGACCCCGGCGTCTACATCCGCTCCATGGCCACCCGCGGCCACCTCGGCGGCCTCGCCTGGGCCGCCCCGCAGGCCATCCGCGTCCTCGACGCGGCCGGGTGCGAGGTGATCCTCGTGGAGACCGTCGGCGTCGGGCAGTCCGAGGTCGAGATCGCCTCCCAGGCCGACACCAGCGTGGTGCTGCTCGCCCCCGGCATGGGCGACGGCATCCAGGCGGCCAAGGCCGGGATCCTGGAGATCGGCGACGTCTACGTCGTCAACAAGGCCGACCGCGACGGCGCCGACGCCACGGCCCGCGAGCTCAACCACATGCTCGGCCTCGGCGCGGCCCGCGGCCCCGGCGACTGGCGGCCGCCCATCGTCAAGACCGTCGCCGCCCGCGGCCAGGGCACCGACGAACTCGTC
Organism: Streptomyces sp. NPDC025618; assembly: GCF_055558795.1. NCBI lineage: Bacteria > Bacillati > Actinomycetota > Actinomycetes > Kitasatosporales > Streptomycetaceae > Streptomyces > Streptomyces sp. NPDC025618. The sequence continues at coordinate 79,976 of NZ_JBVHLW010000018.1, forward strand.
GAGGCCCTGGAGAAGCACCGCGCCTGGATGGAGGAGCGGGGCGTCCTCGCCGAGCGCCGCGCCGCCCGCGCCGCCCGCGAGGTCGAGACCATCGCCGTGACCGCCCTGCGCGAGCGCATCGGCGACCTCCACGGCGACCGCCGCCTGGACGCCCTGGCGGACCGCATCGTGCACGGCGACCTGGACCCCTACGCGGCCGCGGACGAGCTGGTCGCGGGCCTCACCGAGGGCTGAGCGGCGGCCGCCGCCGACACCGCCGACACGACCCGGCGCCGGGCCCCGGCCTGTGCGACGCCTGTGACAGGATGCTGCTATGTCTTCCAACGTCTTCTTCGATATCACCATCGACGGCGAGGCCGCCGGCCGCATCGTCTTCAAGCTGTACGACGACGTCGTCCCCAAGACGGCGACGAACTTCCGTGAGCTGGCCACCGGCCAGCACGGCTTCGGTTACAAGGGTTCGAGCTTCCACCGGGTCATCCCGGAGTTCATGCTCCAGGGCGGCGACTTCACCGCCGGCAACGGCACCGGCGGCAAGAGCATCTACGGCGAGAAGTTCGCGGACGAGAACTTCCAGCTGAAGCACAGCAAGCCGGGCCTGCTCTCCATGGCGAACGCCGGCAAGAACACCAACGGCTCGCAGTTCTTCATCACCACCGTCGTCACCCCCTGGCTGGACGGCAAGCACGTCGTCTTCGGCGAGGTCGTCGAGGGCATGGACCTGGTCAAGAAGATCGAGTCCCTGGGCACCCAGTCGGGCGCGACCAAGAAGAAGATCACCATCGCGGAGTCCGGGGTCGTGGCGTAACGACGCCCCGCCTCGCACAAAGCCGAAGGCCGGCCGGTACGGAACTCCGTACGGGCCGGCCTTCGGCTTTCGCACTCCGGCGCTTACCCCTGCGCCTGCTGGAGCTCCTTCTCGCGCTGGACGCGGGCGACCCGGCCGCGGACCAGGAACCAGCCGCCGACCAGCGCCGCCGCGATCACCGGCAGGCACAGGACCGTCGTACGGCTCGGGCCCGGGTCGGAGGCCATGATGCCGAGGACACCGGCGAGGAAGAGCAGCGTGATGATCTGCGTGTACGGCGCCCACGGCAGGCGGTAGCCGGGGCGGGTGACGCGGCCGTCCTTGGAGCGGTGCCAGAACAGCAGCGAGCAGAGCATGATCATGCCCCAGGTGCCGATGATGCCGATCGCCGCGAAGTTCAGGACGATCTCGAACGCGTCCTTCGGGACGACGAAGTTGAGCGCGACGCCCAGCACACAGAAGAAGGCGGTCAGCAGGATGCCGCCGTAGGGCACCTGGCCCTTGTTCATGCGGCTGGTGAACTTCGGCGCGGAGCCGGACATCGCCATCGAGCGCAGGATGCGGCCGGTGGAGTAGAGGCCCGAGTTGAGGCTGGAGAGCGCCGCGGTGAGCACGACGAGGTTCATCACGCCGGCCGCGTACGGCACGCCGATCTTGGACAGGACGGTGACGAAGGGGCTCTCGTCACCGGTGAACGCCTTGTACGGCAGCAGCAGCGCGAGCAGGATCACCGAGCCGACGTAGAAGATGCCGACGCGCCACATGATCGAGTTGATCGCCTTCGGCATGATCTTCTCGGGGTTCTTGGTCTCGCCCGCCGCGACACCGCACAGCTCGACCGAGGCGTAGGCGAAGACGACGCCCTGGATGACCATCAGCATCGGCATCACGCCGGTCGGGAAGACGCCGCCGTGGTCGAGGATGTTGCCCAGGCCCGGGGTGTGGCCGCCCACGTCGTGCTGGGAGGCGAGCAGGAAGACGCCGATGACCAGGAAGGTGATCAGTGCGGCGACCTTGATGATCGCGAACCAGAACTCCATCTCGCCGAAGTACTTCACCGAGATCAGGTTCACGGTGAGCACCACCGCGAGGGCTATCAGGGCGATCACCCACTGCGGCAGGCTGCTGAACATCCCCCAGTAGTGGGTGTACGTGGCGACCGCGGTGATGTCGGCGATGCCGGTGGTGGCCCAGTTGAGGAAGTAGAGCCAGCCGGCCGTGTACGCGCCCTTCTCGCCCATGAACTCGCGGGCGTAGCTGACGAACGCGCCGGAGGACGGGCGGTAGAGGACGAGCTCACCGAGGGCCCGGACGACGAAGAAGGCGAAGACGCCGCACACCGCGTAGGCGATGAAGAGCGAGGGGCCGGCGCTGTTGAGGCGGCCGCCCGCGCCGAGGAAGAGGCCGGTGCCGATCGCTCCGCCGATGGCGATCATGTTGACGTGCCGGGACTTGAGGTCCTTGCTGTAGCCCGCGTCACCGGCGTCGACGTGCGGGGACGCCGGTGCCGTGACGGCCGTGTCGGGCCGGGAGTCGCCCGCGGTGAGCGTGCGGTCACTCATAGAGGTATCGCCATTCTTGGGGGGAGCGGGGCCGGCCCTTGTCTCTGTTTCCCGTGGCTGCTGCCGCTGTGGGGGAGCGGGATTCCGGCATGGCCGGGGCATCGGTCGAGCAGGGCCTTGGCTGATGGTGTGAGGTGGGCGCTCCGGACGTCAAGAGTTTGTGAAGATTTGTTTTTTGGCCGTACCCGAGGTAAGGGCGTGAGCGGGTCAGGGGTGGTCGGCCAGTGGGCCGCTTACACGCTTTATGGGCTCGCGGGGTAATTCCAGGGGTGTCGGGTGAGCGGATTCCCTTGCGGTGTAAGGGAGTTCGCGGCCTTGTGGGGGTGTGGCTCGCCGCCGGGATTCGCCGTAGGGGCGGATCATCGGCGGGAATGTGGAGAAGAACACGCGCTCGTGTCGGGAATGTGTCCCATATCGCTCGGGGGTGGAAATGGAAAAGGGCTTCCATCTTTCTTTAGGTGTATGGGGCGATACATCGGATTCTTGCGGCGGGGCGGGGGAACACCCCCTGACCGGCGAAGATGGACGCATGACAGAGATCCGCACCCCCCGCCTCCTCCTCCGCCGCTGGCACGACGGCGACCTCGCCCCCATGGCCGACATCAACGCCGACCCCCGCGTCATGCGATGGGTCGACGACGGCGCCGTACGCGGCCTGGACGAGACGGCCGAGGACATCGAGCGCTGGGAGGAGGAGTGGGACGACGAGGGCTTCGGGCTCTTCGCCGTGGAGCTCCTCGGCTCCGGCGAGCTGATCGGGTTCACCGGCCTTTCCGTGCCGGAGTTCCTGCCGGAGGCGGCGCACGAGGTGGCGATCAGCTGGCGGATCGGCTCGCAGTTCTGGGGGCAGGGATATGGCGCCGAGGCCGCGCAGGCGACGCTGGAGTTCGCGCTCCAGGACCGCAATCTGGACCGCGTCATCAGCATCAGCCGACTGGGCGACGAAGCCTCCGCGAATGTCATCCGCAAGCTCGGTATGGCGCCGGAGCGCGAGACGACGCACCCGGAGTACGGGCACGCGCTGAGCGTCCACGCCATCGACCTCACGGAATACCAGGGGTAACCGGCCCGTTCGCGCCGCATTCCCCGCCCGGGACGCCGGGCTGTCACACAACGCTCATATGCCATCGGCCAACCGCGCGCCCCGGCGCGGTCGTCTCAGACGGTGACACCGATATGCAGGAGCGTTTCGAACCTTGCGCAAGAGACAGCGGCACGCACGCGGAAAGCGGTTCATCGACTATCCCCGGCGCGGCAGGAGCGGCGTGCGCCGATGGCTGCCGTCCTGGCGGCAGTTGCTGGGGGCGTTCGTGCTGGGCGTCGGCGCGCTGGCCGGGCTGTTCGCCTGGGTGTACGCGAGCGTGGACATCCCCGACGAGAACGCGGCCGCCGTCCAGGAGGCCAACACCTATTACTGGGCGGACGGCACCCAGATGGTCAGCATCGGCAAGGTCAACCGCAATATCGTGCGGCTCGCCGATGTGCCCGATTCCGTGCAGCACGCGGTGATAGCGGCGGAGAACGAGAGTTTCTACCGCGACCGCGGCGTATCGCCCAAGGGCATCTTCCGGGCCCTCTTCAGCGCGGTGCAGGGGCAGGAGACGCAGGGTGGTTCCACGATCACCCAGCAGTACGTGAAGAACACGTATCTCTCCCAGGAGCAGACCATGACCCGGAAGGCCAAGGAGTTCATCATCTCGCTCAAGGTCGACCGGACCAAGAGCAAGCAGGAAGTGCTCCAGGGCTATCTGAACACCAGCTGGTTCGGCCGGGGCGCGTACGGCATCGACGCCGCCGCCCAGGCGTACTACGGCATTCCCGCGAAGAAGCTCGACCCCTCCCAAGGCGCCTTGCTCGCCTCGCTGTTGAAGGGGGCCGAGCTGTACGACCCCTCGGTCAGCGCCGGAAATCACCAGCGCGCCGAGGAGCGCTGGAAGTGGATTCTCGACCGGCAGGTCAAGGTGGGTCTGATGTCGGAGGAGGAGCGGGAGAAATACCGCACCTTCCCCGAGCCCCACAAGCAGTCCATGGCCACGAACCTCGGTGGCCAGAACGGGTATCTCGTCGATGTCGCCAACAAATACATCAAGGCGCACTCGATGCTGACCGATCAGGATCTCGCCCACGGCGGCTACAAGATCCACACGACGTTCGACAAGAAGCGTGTCCAGCGGCTGACCGCCTCGGTGCAGGGCGTGGTGGAGAAGAACATCGACCCCAAGAAACGGTCCGCCGACGAGGACGTGCAGGTGGGCGCCGCCTCCGTGCGCCCCTCCGACGGCGCCGTCCTCGCGCTCTACGGCGGCCCGGACGCGACCAAGCACTTCACCAACAACGCCGATACGTCGGGCGTGCCCGTCGGCTCGGCCTTCAAGCCGTTCGTCCTCGCCGCCGCGCTCCAGAACGGCACGCAGACGAAGAAGGACGACCGGCAGGACGTACAGCCCGACAGTTTCTACGGCGACGACGGCCAATTGCAGAATCCGTCGGAGAAGGCACAGCCCGACGACTCCCACCCCAGCCTCCGCCAGGCCCTCGCGAAGGGCGGCAACGCCACTTACGCGCGGCTCGGCAAGGAGGTGGGAATCGACCAGGTGCGGGACACCGCGATCCGCTCCGGGCTGCTCAAGGACAGCATGGCGCCGCTGGACGATTCGTTCCCCCTCGGCACGTCCACGCCCAGCACGATCCGCATGGCCGGCGCGTACGGCACGCTCGCCAATTCGGGTCTGCAGAACGACCCTTATTCGGTGACCAGACTCCTCAAGGACGGCCAGCCGGTCGGCGGATTCGAGAGCCGGGCCAAAGCGCGGCGCGCGCTGCCGAAGGCGGTGGCGAACGACGTCTCCGACGCCCTGGGCGGCGCGGGCCGCACCGGCGACCAGGACCGGCTGAGGTCGGCCTGGTACGTGGGATACACGAAGGAGATATCCACGGCGGTGACGATGTTCCGCATGAAGCCCGAGGACGGGAAGCTGCTGCCGATGTCGGACGTCGGCGGTGACACGTCGCAGCGCGGCAACGGCTTCCCGGAGCGGATCTGGGCCGACTACACCGCCGCGACGGCGTCCGCGCCCTGACGGCCGCTGCCCGCGCGGTGGCCCTCGCCCGCCGCCGCGCGGCGCAGCACCTCGGCCAGTTCGTCCGGGCAGGAGAGCATCGGCCAGTGCCCGGTGGCGAGTTCGAAGAAGCCCCACCGCTCCTCGCCGAGCTCCCGGAAGCGCGGGTCACCCGACGCCACCAGATCCTCGACCATGGCGATGCCCGGCCCGGCCGCCGTGCAGAAGACGCCCGTCATGGCCATCCCCGCCGTGCCGCCCGAGAGCCGCAGCGGCTGGGTGAAGGTGCCCAGCGGCTGCGGCGCGGCAAGGCGGTTGAGCCGCAGGAGCGCCTCCTCGGACACCCCCGTGAGATTCGCCGCGTTCCGCGCCTCGTCCAGCGCCGGCGGCATCATCCGCCAGCCGTCCGCGGCCTCCGCCGCCCGGCGCAGCATCGCCTCGCGGGTCACCTCGTCCGGCATCTGCTCCCGCACCTGGCCGAGCATCGAGAAACCGTCCTGCGGAAGGGGCGCGTCCACATAGATGACCCGCGAGACGCGGTCCGGGCGCCGGTCGGCGGCCGCCAGCGCCGGATAACTGCCGTAGCAGTGGGCGACCAGCACCACCTCTGGCGCGTCCACGTGGTCGATCAGCTGCGTCAGGTCCTCGGTGTGCGTCTCCAGATCCGTCCGCGGACCGGCGAGATGGCGGCGGTCGCCCATGCCCGTGAGCGTCGCCTCGTACGCCTCGGATCCCGCCCGCCGCAGCCGGCCGGCCACCTCCCGCCACAGCCAGCCGCCCATGTGCGTGCCCGGTACCAGCACGAACGCCGTCATGAATGCCTCCTCGTGATCAGCACGGCCACCCCCGTGGGCCGTGCGCGCCGACCAGTACGGTAGGAACTCCCCCTGAGGGAGGTTCAAGCCTTGTCGACCGACGAGATGTGGAGCATCGGCGAGCTCGCCGAGCACGCGGGTGTCACGGTCAAGACCGTGCGCTTCTACTCCGACCGCGGCCTGCTGCCCGAGGCCGGGCGCAGCGGCGGCGGTCACCGGCGGTACGGGCCCGAGGCGCTCGACCGGCTCCGCCTGATCCGCTCGCTGCGCACGCTCGACCTGCCGGTCACCGAGGTGGGCCGCGTCCTCGACCAGGAGGGCGCGCTGGAGGACGTGGTCGCCGGGCGACTGCGTGAACTCGGCTCGCAGCTGGCCGCCTTGCGCTGGCGGGAGGCAGCCCTCCAACTCCTCCAGGACTGCGCCCCCGAGGAACGCGCCGACCGCCTGCGCCTCATAGGCGCCGTCGGCACCCCGCCCAGCACGGCCGCGCTCGCCCGCTTCTGGCGGGCCTGGCTGCCGCCACGGCTCCCGGCGCGGCTGGTGACCGTGGTCGTGGATCACGCCGTCCCGCAACCGCCCGCGGCGCCGACACCCCAGCAGGTGCTGGCCTTCGCCCGCCTGCACGCTTTCGCCTCCGGCCCCTGCCCCGACACCGGCCGCCCCGTGGCGCGCCGCCCCGAGCCGGACTACCGCCCGGATGTCCTCTTCGACGGCCTGATCGAGGCGTACGCGCTGGCCGCCCCGGACGTACGGGCCGCGCGCCCGCCGCGCGAGGGCGAGGCCCTCGACTGCTTCGTCTCCGCCCATGCGAGGGCGCGCGGCGCGCGGGACACGCCTGCCTTCCGGCGTGCGCTGAGCGCCCAACTCGCGGCGGAGCTCCGGATCGACGACTACTGGCGGCTCACGGCGGTGGTGAGGGCATCACCGGACCCGACGCCGGGGGCGGCGGACGCATGGCTGTGCGCGGCGCTGGGCTCCGGGCCCGGGTGGATCAACCCTTGACCGGTAAGAACTTCCCCAAGTTATGATCAAGGAGTTGAACCGGGGGAAGGTACTGACGCCATGACAGGTCACGACGACGCGACGGCCGTGCCCGGCCCCAAGTCCGTCGAGGCGAACCTCTGGGGCTCGGCGGTGGTGTTCTCGTTCCTGTGCCCGCTGTCCCGCCGGGCCTCGCAATACTTCGACGGCCTCCACGGCCTCACCGTGATTCTCTACGTGCTCGGCTGGGTGGGCCCGGCGCTCGCGCTCGCGCTGTGCGTTTGGCGCCGCCGCAAGCCGTGGAACGGCGCGCTGGTGCCGGTCGCCGTGCATGCCGCTGTGGGCCTGCTGTACGGGGTCGGCATCGGCTGGGAGTGAGCCGGCGGCCCCTTTCGATGCGGCCGCGTGCGCGGAGTGATCCAGGATGCCCATGCAGGGAGGCCCGATGGACCAGCTGATCGAAGAGGCGTTCCAGGCGCTGCTGCGTGATCTCAGCGCGGCCGGGCTCTCCGCCCGGCTCAAGGAGGACAGCAGTGGCCTCAAGGACGGCATGCTACGAGCCGACCTGTCCGTCGGAGGACGGCGGATCGGTCACCTGGCCGTCGATCCCGCGCAGGAGCCGTCGGTACGGACGTGGTGGCTGGCCCACCAGGTGCAGGACCTGATCCTGGAGGAAGTGCGGGATGCGGAAGGTCACAACGTGCCGTGGCCGCGTTGCACGGAGGGGCATCCGCACCCTATGCGGCCCGCGCCGGAGCCGGATCAGGCGATCTGGGTGTGCCCGAGCCGCGATGGGGTGACGGTTCCCATGGGCGAACATCCCGGGCTATGAGCAGTAGGTGATGAAGTCCGCCCAGGCGGCGCGGGGTATGGAGAGTCTGGGGCCGTGGGCTCGTTTTGAGTCGCGGACGTGGATGGTTTGGGGGGTGGGTGCGGCGATTTCGACGCATTCGCTGCCGTCGCCGTGACTGTGGCTGGACTTGAGCCACGTGAGTTCATTGCTCATAGTTCCTCCGCCGCCTTGCGGATGAACCGCGCCGATTCCTCCGGGCTGAGGGCTTGAGCGCGGATCAACGCATGGCGATTCGTGACAGTGCTGATCTTCTCCGGGTCCGAGTACAGAGTGCCGGTGTTCTGCCCTTCTTCGAAGGCATAGGTCTCGAAGTCGGCGGTCTCCAACAGGACGAAGGGGCCGCCGATCCCGGGGTTCACACCCAGAGCGGCAGGCAGAATCTGAACGGTCACGTTGCGCTGTGCGCCGACGGCCAGCAGGTGATGGAGCTGTCTCCGCATGCACTGCGGCCCGCCGACCATGGTGTGCAATGCGGCTTCGTAGATCACGAAGCTGAACAGAACCGCAGGCTTCTTAAGTAGCTCTTGCCGCGCCAAGCGGCCCGCTACACGCTCTTCGACTGCTTCGTCGCTCACCGGAGGGCAATTGCCGCTCATCAGCGTTCGCGCGTACTCCTCGGTCTGGAGCAGGCCAGGGATGATGAGGGTCTGGTAGGAGTGCAGCGCGATTGCCTCGGCTTCAGCCGCCATGAACTCGCGGGCGCGAGGGGCGTATCGCTCGGGCTGCAAATACGCGTACGCCGCCTTCAACTTCCCCTGTGCGCCGCACATTTCGTCCGCGACTTCCAGGACGTGCTGCGTCGGACGCCGTCGCCCCTGCTCCATCGATTTGATCGTCTCGGCGCCGTACCCCGCCTCCGCCGCCAGCTCCTCGCGGCTGACGCCCGCCTCCACCCGCCACAGCTTCATCTGGTTGCCGCAGTACCGCCATGCCATCGGCGGCTGGGAGGTGTCACTCGTCATCGGAACTCCGCCTTTCCCTACTCCTGTCGGTAGCAAGGGAGGCTAGGACGGGCAAGACCCGAACGCGGCGGGTTCGAATCGATTTCTCCCGCACGAGTGAAGCAACGGGGTGTGCCGCCGAAGGCAACGCACCCCGTTCGCCCGTCTGTCAGGCGCGGCCGCGTGCCGCGCGCAAGTGCTGGGCCACCGGCGCCAGCGAGCCGTACAGCGCCTTCAGGTCCGACTCGCCGAGCAGGTCGATGAAGTGCTCGCGGACGGACGCGACATGGTGCGGCGCGACCTTCCGCATCGTCTCCCAGCCCTGTTCGGTGAGGACGGCATACAGGCCGCGCCGGTCCGACTCGCAGTTCTCGCGGCGGACCAGGCCCGCGTTCTCCATGCGGGTGATCTGGTGGGAGAGCCTGCTCTTCGACTGGAGCGTGGCCGTCGCGAGGTCGCTCATCCGCATCCGGTGGTCGTCGGACTCCGAGAGGTTCACCAGGATCTCGTAGTCGTTGTTGGTGAGGCCGAAAGGCTGGAGATCCCTTTCTAGCTGATGCATCAGCAGCCGGCTGACGTCCAGATGGGCGCGCCAGGCGCGCTGTTCCTCTTCGCTGAGCCAGCGAGTGCCGTTCTCGGTGTCCATAGACATAGAGGAATTCTACCTAAGAAAGTTGAATACTGAACCAGTATGGAGTGCGGGCGCGAGGTCAAGCGTTCGACGTCACACTCCGCAGAGTACCGCTCACAGCCCGAAGCGGCGCTGGAGGTCCCCCAGCTGACCTGGCATGCGCGGCATAGATGGCTGATTCTGCGGGCTTGCGGGCGGGACCCCGTCCTGCTCAGGGTTCCCACCCGTGGGAATTTCAGCCATCAACTGTTCCGTGGACTGGAGCAGCACCGTACCGGCGCCGACGAACTCGAATTGGTGCTCTTCTCCCGATGTGCCGCCGAGCCCGGTCCAGGCGCGTACGCCGCCGAGCACGCCCTTCAGGTACTGGTGGTCGTAGTGGTGGCAGGGCGAGGGGCAGTCGGCCCAGCCGACGAGGGCCTGGGGATCGACGCGGATCGGGGGTTCGGCGAAGACGACCGGACCGTTGGAGGCGGCCACGAATTTGCCGGTGCCGATCAGCGTGAGGAAGCCGGGGATGATCGACTGCTTGAGGGAGAGGGAGGGCTGGAAGGCGAGCAGATTGCCCGAGCGGACGGTGAGGTTGCCGTCCTCGAGGTCGTAGGAATTGACGTCGAAGGAGCGGTCCGCGAGCAGCATCCTGCCCCGGCCCTCGGCGACCACCCAGTCGGCGGCGTGCAGCGGGCTGTGGAAGCTGGAGCGGATGAGCGCGTCCAGATAGCCGTGGCCGATGCCGTGGAATTCGATGCGCCCGTAATAGGCGATCATCTTCCCCTTCTGGAGGAACCACTGGCCGTCGAGGTCCACGCTGAAGGCGTACGGATTGACGTTGTCGTCGACCGGGAGCGTATGCGCGTCGTAGATGACCGGGCCGTTCACAGCTTCTCCTCGGATGCCTGTACATAGACCGTGCCCTGGCCCGAGAGTTCGAGCTGAAAGGCTTCTCCGGACCCGCGTCCGACCATTTCGCGCCAGCCGATAGCGGCGGACAGCTTGTTGCGTACGTCGCCGCGGTGGGCGACGTACGCCTGCGGGTCGACGTGGACCGGGCGCTGTGGGGTGATCGGCAGCTCGATGAAGCCGCCGTGGGCCATGACCGCGACGTCGCCCTTGCCCTTGAGCGTCGTGGTGAACAGGCCCTGCCCCGTGACCTGGCCGCGGACCATGCCCATGACGCCGCCCTGCGAGCCCATGAACATCGTGCCCTGCTGGAGGGAACCGTCGAAGGCGAGGAGACGGTCGGCCTCCACATAGAGCGTCTCGCCGTTGAGCTCGATGATGTGCACGTGGTGGCCGCCGTGGCCGAACATCACCGTGCCGTCGCCCTCGACGGTCATCAGGGGCGTGGCCTCGTTGGCGACGCGGCGGCCGATCATGCTCATGATGCCGCCCTGGCCGCCGGTGATGCTGGGCGTGAAGGAGACGTCGCCCTTGTACGCGAGCATCGCGCCGCGCTGGCTGAACATCCGCTGCCCGGGGACGACGCGGGCCTCGACCATGCGGGAGTTGAGGAGGCGGAAGGGCATCAGAGGTCACCGCCGATGGTGTTGCGCTCGCTGGGCTGGACGTACACCAGGCCGTCGCCCTCGAAGCGGATCTGGAACGCCTCGCCCGACCCCTCGCCGATGAAGGTCCGGAAGTTCACGCCCGACTGGAAGTGCTGCTTGAGCCGGCCGGTGTGCGCGATGTACGCGCCGGGGTCGACCTGGAGCGGCATGTCCGGCGCCACGCGCAGCACGATCGCCGAGCCGTCGGACATGATCGCCGCCTGGCCCGTGCCCTCCACCGTCGTGGTGAAGAGGCCGTTGCCCTGCGAGGCGCCGCGCAGGCCGGTGAAGGTGGTGCCGGTGCGGAGGCCGCCGTCCGTGCAGAGCAGATTGCTCGACTCCACATAGAGCGTCTCGCCGCGCAGCGTCACGAGGTTGATCTCGCTCGCGCGGTCGGCGAAATAGCAGGTGCCGCGGCCCTTCACCTCCATGACCGCCATCTGTTCGCCGGTGAGCCTGCGGGTGACCATGCCACGCAGACCGTCACCGCCACCGGTCATCTTCTTGAACGACATCTCGCCCTCGTACGCGACCATCGCGCCGTTCTTGGCCTTGACCGAATCCCCGGAGAGATCGACAGCGAGAACTTTGCTCCCTTGGAGCCGAAACTGAGCCACGCCCCGACGCTAGCGTCAGCCCCGCCGCTCCGACAGGGCCCGGAGCCCTGAACGGACCCGGATCCGATGATCGACAACGCTGCTGCAAGAATGGCCGCTACAGCTTGTGAATACCCTCACAAGCTGTAGTCGTACCGATACGTCCCGAACCCGAAGGTTGCCCCCGTGGACATCAAGACCGCCACCGCCCTGCGCCGGCTCCGCCTGGTCTCCGCCCCGGAGGCCATTTCCTTCATCGTGCTGCTCGCCTGCTCCGTGCTGAAGCGGACCACGAGCTTCAACGCCGTGCCGGTGATGGGTGTCGTGCACGCGATCCTCTTCCTCCTCTACGTCGTCTTCTGGCTCGACGCCTGGAACAAGACCAAGTGGAGCGTCAAGACCGCCGCCCTCTACTTCGTCCTCTCCGTCCTGCCCACCGGCGGCTTCTTCGCCGAGCGGATGCTGCGCCGGGAGGCCGAGGCGAGCGTCATCGCCGCCCGCGCCCGCAAGGAAGGTACGGTCAGCGCATGATCGTCGCCTTTTCCGTCTCCCCGGTCGGCGCGGGTGAGGACGTCGGTGAGTATGTGGCGGACGCGGTCCGCGTGGTCCGCGAGTCCGGCCTGCCCAACCGCACGGACGCGATGTTCACGTCCATCGAGGGCGAGTGGGACGAGGTCATGGACGTGGTCAAGCGGGCGGTCGCGGCGGTGGAAGCGCGCTGCGGCCGGGTGTCGCTGGTGCTGAAGGCGGACATCCGCGCCGGGGTCACGGGCGGCTTGACGTCGAAGGTCGAGACGGTGGAGCGGTATCTCTCCGAGGGGTGACCTGATCTTCCGGATACGGCCCGGTGCGAAGCGTGTGCTTCGGGCCGGGCCGTATCGCTGTTGTCATGGGCTCATTCAAGCCCCTTGACCCGCCTCGACCGCCGTGAGGTCGGGCTCGCCGAAGCGGGCGCGCAGTTCCTGGAACACGGTGACCTTGTCCCCTCCGAACTTCCGCACGTGCGAGGCGTAGGCGTCGGCGGAGAGGAATCTCGGCGGCGTGGACTTGGTGTGGAACTTGTCCGCGTACATCACCAGCTGTTCCTCGGCGCTCTCGGCCAGATAGTCGGCCACGGGCAGGGGCAGCCCCTGCTCCTGGATGTCGTGCCGGGTGAGGCCGACGCCCGTATGGCACGAACAGAACCGGCACAGGCGCTCCGGAAAGCCTTCCCCGCGAAGGATCTCGTGGCCGAGCACCCCGTGGCGGATGTAGTCGCCGGTGAGCCGGCCGGTGTCGTCGAAGAGCCGGTAGACGCCGATGTCGTGCAGCAGGGCACCCGCGCGCACAAGCTCGGCGTCGAGCCCCTGGCCGTCGCGGGCCAGGAGCTGCTCCGCGACGCGGCAGACGATCTCGCAGTGCGCGTACACGACATCCAGGGCTTCCTGGCTGGGAGCGTACTTCTCGTGCAGGGCGCGTATTTCTTGCGGCGTCGGAAGGGTCACCGCGGCAGCGTAACCCTCAGCGGCCGGGCCCCCGCCCGCCCCGCGTGGTCGCCGCCGTCGTGACGTCCGTCGCCGATTCGACCATGTCCGGGCCGTAGACGTCCGAGTGGATCACCTTCAGCAGGAGACAGAACGTGCCGTCCAGGCCGTGGCGGCGGGCCAGTTCCGTGTGGTGGCGGGTCAGGTAGCGTATGGCGGCCTGGTTGGTGATCGCGCGCTGGCCCGACGCGAGGAAGACCGGGCGGCCGCCCTCGGGGCCGGCCAGGCGGGCGAGGAGGACGTACTCCGCGGTGCCCTTCTCGAGGCGGTACGTCTCGCCGCCGATGGTGAACGCCCCGCCGTCGCGCGCGTTCCCGTGGTCCATGTTCACCTCGACCCCGGGCAGCATCGAGCGCAGGTGCGCCTGTGTGCGCTGGTTCGAGGCCGGGCCTCCCACGCAGAACTCGGTCCGCACGCCGAAGCCCTGGCGAGCGCTGTCGTGCACGACGATGTCGGCCCGCGCGCCGCACTCCTTGATCAGCGCGGACAGTTCGAGCAGCGCGAACGTGTCGTAGCGCGAGACGCCGTGCCCGCTCGCCGTCGGATCCTGATTGACGACGAGCAGGCACTCCGTACCCCCGGGCAGCCCGAAGAACGCCTGCTTGCGCCGCAGCCGCCGCCGCCACACGAAGGACCGGACGAACCATCCGGCGGCCGCGCTGATCCCGCTCGCGAGCAGGCCGAGGACGATGTTGCGTACGTCGTCGTTCATGAGGGCGGAGCTTACGGGTGAGGGCCCCGGCCCTCAGGCCAGGGTCAGCAACTCGCGGTAGTCCTCGTTCCACAAGTCCTCGTCCGCGTCCGGCAGAAGCAGGACGCGGTCCGGCCGGAGGGCGTCGATCGCGCCCTCGTCGTGGGTGACCATGATGATCGCGCCGGGGTAGGCGGCGACCGCGGTCAGGATCTCGGCGCGGGAGGCGGGGTCGAGGTTGTTGGTCGGTTCGTCCAGGAGCAGGACGTTCGCCCCGGAGTGGACCAGGCCGGCCAGGGCCAGCCGGGTCTTCTCGCCGCCGGACAGCACCGCGGCCGGCTTGTCGGCGTCGTCGCCGGTGAAGAGGAACGCGCCCAGCACGCCCCGCACTTCACCGTCCGTGAGATGCGGCGCCGCCGCGGCCAGGTTCTCGCGGACCGTACGGCGGGCGTCGAGCGTCTCGTGCTCCTGGGCGAAGTAGCCCAGCCGCAGCCCGTGCCCGTGGACCACCCGCCCCGAATCCGGCGTCTCCACACCGGCCAGGAGGCGCAACAGGGTCGTCTTGCCCGCGCCGTTGAGGCCGAGGATCACCAGCCGGCCGCCCCGGTCCACGGCCAGGTCCACGCCGCTCAGCACCTGGTGATCGCCGTAGGACTTCGTCAGGGCGACGGCCCCCAGCGGCATCCGCCCGCACGGGGCGGGCTCCGGCAGCCGGATGCGGGCGACCTTCTCCACGCGCCGCGCCGGCTCCAGGTCCGCGAGCATCCGGTCGGCGCGCCGCGCCATGCTCCTGGCCGTCACGGCGGTGGAGGAACGGGCCTTCATCTTGTCCGCCTGCGCGTGCAGCGCGGCCGCCTTGCGTTCCGCCCCGGCCCGCTCGCGGACGCGCCGCCGCTCCTCGGTCTCCCGCTGCGCGAGATACGTCGTCCAGCCGGTGTTGTGGATGTCGATCGTCGCGCGCGTGGCGTCCAGGTGGAAGACCCGGTTGACCACGTCGGAGAGGAGCGACGCGTCGTGGCTGATCACCACGAGACCGCCCCGGTGAGCCGTGAGGAACGTACGCAGCCAGGCGACCGAGTCGGCGTCGAGGTGGTTCGTCGGCTCGTCCAGCAGCAACGTGCCGTCGTGCCCGGCGAAGAGGATGCGGGCGAGCTCCACCCGGCGCCGCTGCCCGCCGGACAGCGCGCCGACCGGCTCGCCCATGACCCGCTCGGGCAGCCCGAGCCCGGCCGCCACCCGCGCGGCCTCGGCCTCGGCCGCGTACCCGCCGCCGGACTGGAAGGCGGCCTCGGCCCTGCCGTACGCGCTCATCGCCCGGGCCAGCGCGGCCGGTCCGGCGGCCTCGGCCATCGCGGCCTCGGCGGCGCGCAGTCCGCGCAGCGCGCGGTCCATGCCGCGGGCGGAGAGGATGCGGTCGGTGACGGTGACTGAGGGGTCCGCCGTACGGGAGTCCTGCGCGAGGAATCCCACCGGCCCGGTGGCGGTGACCGTCCCGGCGGCGGGCCGGGTCCGGCCCGCCAGCGCGGTCATCAGGGTGGTCTTGCCCGCGCCGTTGCGGCCGACGAGGCCGATGCGGTCGCCAGGGGAGACGGTGAAGGAGAGGTCGGTGAGCAGCAGGCGGGCACCCGCGCGCAGCTCGGCACCGCGAACGGTAATCATGAGGTAACGCTCCGAAAAGACTGAAGGACACACTTCTGGCGTGGAAGCGGGTTCCTCAGCTAGGAAATTCGGGGCGTAGACATAGGGCCACGGTAATCGGAAGCCCCGTTGTCGGCCCAACGGTTTTTCGCCCCCGGGGTCGCTGTCACCGGTCGTCGTCGGCTCGTCACTCACCCGTCACCGGTCCGTAGGAATCCCCGAACTCCCGATCGAGGCGCATGCGGGCTGACACTCGCGCGCCCGCCGACGATTCCCCCCTCGCAAGGCCGGAGGGCGCCAAAACCCTCTGATCCGGCATAGCTCAGGAGGCCAGGCATGGCAGCACCATCGGTACCCGAGCCGGAGGGCAAGCAGCCCCGCCACACTCGCCCCGTCATCCCGGCCCAGGTGCCGCGCGTGTTCGACCAGGAGGCGTCTCTCTCCGACGATGTGCTCAAGGAGCTCTACTCACGGGCCTTCCGCTATCTCCGTTCCCGGGGCGTGAACGAGGCGGACGCCGGTGAGATCGCCCAGGAAAGCGTCCTGGCGGCCTGGAAGAAGCGGCCGCCCCTCGGACGGAAGCAGGCCACGGCCCTCGCCGTGACGGTGGCCCACAACAAGTGGGTCGATCTGATCAGGGCGAAAACGCGCCGCCCGGAGTCGTTGACGGATTTCAACGACTGGGACCGGCCGTCCGGCGAGGACGTCGAACTCCTCGCCGAGAACTCGGAACAGGCCCGTGAGGCCGTGAAGATCCTCAAGGAGGTCGTGCCGAGCAAGCGTGAACGGGACGCCTTCGTGATGTGTGAACTCTGGTGTCTGACCAGCAAGGAGGCCGCCTTCCTGCTGGGCGCCCCCTCCGCCGGAGCGGTCCGGACCGCGCTCTCCCAGGCACGGGAGAAGCTCAAGGTCCACCGCGGCGCGCAGAGCGCGGGATAGCCGGGCGGGACAGCCGGGTCGGACGCGTCTCGCGATCACGGTCCACGTGATCGCGGGGCGGGCCTTGCCGGGCTCACGGGGGAATGATCCAGGGGAGAAGCACAATGAACGAACAGAACCGGGACGGTTACAACGACTTCATGGCGGTGCTGAAATCAGTCGATTCCGAGACGGTCGCCGCCGATACCGGAAGCGGGGCGGAGTGGGCCGGGCTCAAGGCCGCCATCCTTTCCCGCGAGGGGCGGGTGCTCTCCTGCGAGGAGGGGACTCTTTCCCGCGAGGAGGGGACCCCTTCCCGCGAGGAGCGGGGCTCTTCCCGCGAGGAGCGGGAGGAGCAGGGGGAGACGGCGGACGAGGAAGCGGTGTCCGACGAACCGGCCGTAGTCCCTTCTCCCCCTCCCGCCCTTTCCGCGGGCCAGCTGACCGCACACCTGGCGCCCCTTGTCGTGCTCGCGGTGGGTGTCATGGCCTGGACGACATTCCAGTGGATGTGGGTCCGGATCGTCGGCGTCGGCCTGATCCTCCTGGCCTTTCTCGGCAACGACCTGCTGCGCCTGCTCAAGGACTACCGCGCGGAACGGCGGCCGGACCGGGGGACACGGCGGCGTACGGGCATGGCGGCCTCGGCGCTCACGGCGGCGGCGGTCACGGCCGTGGCGTCGGTCGTGCCTGACATCGGGCACTGAGGAAGCGGCGCTCGCTGCTGCCGGCGCTATCGGTGCGGAACATCGGACGGCTGCGATGGGGGTTCGGCCGTCCGATGGTCACGCTGGTCGACATGGCGGCAGGCGCCAAATCCTCTCTGACTCGCATGAGCTGACGTGGCATCAGTCACCAAGTCGCGCCCGGGGCGCATGACCTGATGCGACATCAGGTATGGGAAGCGCCCGGGCCGCATGGGCTGACGGGCATCAGGCGCGGCGGCGCAGCAGCGCCTGGCGGCGCGCCCTGCGCTGCTTCGCCTTCTTGGCGCACCAGCTCGCCGCGCTCATCAGCACCCCGGCGAGCGCGACCCCGGCGGTCGTCATGGGCCCGTCATGCAGCCACGCGTAGTCGTACATCGCGACCCCGGTCGCCACGAGCCCGCCCGCGCCGGACACCGCGCTCGCGAGCACATAGCCGGCGTCGATCCGGCGCTCCAGGACTTCGAGCCGGTCGGTGAGGGCGGTGTCATCCTGTGCCATCGGGGACTCTCCGGTGCGTCGGCGACAAGTCGTGGTCGTGGGGGAATCGCCGGGGGGTGGGGGAGTGTCACTCGCCGCGCGGCTCGGCGGGCGGGTGGGCGCCTGCGGCGGGCTTTTTTCCCTACCCCGCCCCTTCCCGGCTGCGTCTGATGTGCGGCTCCGCGGCGTGGGGCTCCGCTCTGCGCCTGGCTGCGGATCCGTTGCCGCCTGCGGCCGCGTCCTCAAACGCCGGATGGGCTGGAAAGAAAAAGACTGGCGCGCCCGGAAGAGCCACGTGCACCCCAGGCGGGCTGAAAGGACGGGCGTACCCCACAACCGTGAACATGCCCTCCGGTGGGAGGGGGTGGGGTTGGAGGGTGGGGTTCTGGAACGCGGTGCGAGTTCGGGGCACTCCATACGCGAAACGGTGCCCGCACCGCGTTCCAGGTCCTCAGCCCGGAAGACCCGCCCCCGGCACCCACCACCACCCAAGCCCGGCCGGCGATTGAGGCCGCGCCCGAAGGGCGCTCCCGCCGCAGGCGGCAACGGACCCGCGCCCGGGGGCCGGGGTGGGAAACAGAGTGCCGCAGCGCGTCAGCGCTGTGACGTGCGGCGGCGCGTCGCCAGGACCAGGGCCGCGCCCGTCGTGAGAGCGGCCGCCGTGCCGCCGATCGCCCAGGGCGTGGCCGAACCCGCGCCGGTGGAGGCGAGTTCGGTGCTGCCGCCCGCCGGCTGAGCGGCGTTGTCGGAGACGGCGGCGGGCTTCACGACCGCGGGCTTCGGCTTGTCGCCGGTGGCCGACTCGGCGTCCTTGGCCGCGGCCTTGTCCTGGTCGCTCTTGCCCTTCTCGGCCTCCTTGGCCTTCTCCTTCTCCGCCTTCTCCTTGGCCTCCCGGTCGGCCTTGTCCTTGGCGTCCTTGGCGTCCTTCGCCTCCTTGGCCTCCTTGGCTTCCTTCTCGGCCTTCTCCTTGGCCGCGGCCGCGTCCGCCTCGTCCTTGGCGCGGGCCTCGTACTGGCCGACGTCCAGGAAGTGGCGGAGCGCCTCGGGGCTGTCGTCCTTCAGCGCCGCATAGGCCGCCGCTCGCACATGGGAGCCGTGGGCCGCACCGCTGGAGACCTGGGTGACACGCAGGCGCAAGTCCGTCAGGCGGGCGAAGTGCTGCCCGTCCTCCAGGAAGCGGACCCGGTCCTCCGGGCTGCCGTTGAGCGCCGCCTCCGCCGCTTCGCGGAGGGTCGGGCCGGCGCCCTCGAGCATCCTGAAGATGGCGAAGCGGTTGTTCTCGTCGGCCTTCTTCGCGGAGTCCTTCGCGGGCTCCTTCTCCGGCTCCTTGACGGGCTCCTTCGCCCCCTCGTCCTTCGCCTTCGCGTCCGCCTTCGCGTCCTGCTTCGTCTCCGCCGCCGTGTCCGGCGTGGAAACGGTCGTCGGAGCGGTGTCGGCGGCGAACGCCGGAGAGGAGAACAGAACCGCCGGGGCGATCGCGGCAGCCGCGACCACGGCCGAGACTCGGGCCAACTTCATGCGCTGTACCAACTTTTCCTCAGGGAATTGCAAAAGTCCCGATCATCCTATGCCGGACTTGACGTTCTCTTTACTCGGGGGTGGTCCAGCGGCCGGGCCGGGAATTCGGAACCATGATCAAACCCTCGGGCCGGCACGTCTACGAGATCGCGCGCCGCGCACTCCGATTCCGCAGCACCATCCAGCCGATCGCCAGCAGTACCACCCACACGCCCATCACATACAGCGCCACCCGGCTGTCGGAACTCCAGGCGATGAGCACGGTCACCAGGGCGAAGAAGGCGAGCGCGAGCCAATTCGTATAAGGAGCACCCGGCATGCGGTAGGGCGACGGCTCCGCCCCGCCCGCGGCGACGGCGCGGCGATAGCGCATGTGCGTCACCAGAATGATGCTCCAGACGAGGATCGCGCCGCCGGTGGAAACCGACGTGATGTAGGTGAACGCGTGGTCGGGGTCGAGCGCGTTGATGAGCACGCCGACTCCCATGGTCACCGCCGAGACCGCCAGCGCCGGTGCCGGGACGCCCCGCCCCGTCAGCTTGGCCAGCGCCTTCGGCGCGTGGCCGTTGACCGAGGCCGTACGCAGCATGCGTGCCGTGGAGTAGAGGCCGCCCGCGTTGCAGGAGGAGAGGGCCGCGGTGAGCACGATGAAATTGACGATGCCCGCGGCCGCCGGAATTCCGATCTTGGCGAAGGCGGCGACGAACGGGCTGACGCCCGGGTGGAATTCGGTCCAGCTGACCACGGAGAGGATCACGAGCAGCGTGCCGATGTAGAACAGGCCGAAGCGCAGCGGAAGGCTGTTGATCGCCCGCGGGATGTTCTTCCGCGGGTTCTCCGCCTCACCCGCGGTGACACCGACGAGTTCCACGCCGAGATAGGCGAAGAGGACGATCTGGAGCGTCATCAGGGAGCTGTGCGCGCCGTGGGGAGCGATGCCGCCGTCCTGCCACAGATGGGTCACCGAGGCGGTTTTCCCGACGTCGCCGAAACCGATGAGGAGCACCCCGAGCCCGACCAGGATCATGCCGACGATCGCGACGACCTTGACGAGGGCGAACCAGAATTCCAGCTCGCCGAACGCCTTCACCGAGATGAGGTTGACGGCGAGCAGGACGACGAGAGAGACCAGGGCCGTCTGCCATTGCTCGATCCCGGGGAACCAGTACTTCACGTACTGCCCGGCGGCGGTGATCTCGGCCATGCCGGTCGTGACCCACATGATCCAGTAGGTCCACGCGGTGGCGTATCCCCAGAAGGGCCCGAGGAACTCCCGCGCGTATTCGGCGAAACTGCCCGCCACGGGCTTGTGGGTGAGCAGCTCGCCGAGTGCGCGCATGACGAAGAGGAGCACGACGCCGGCGACGGCGTACCAGATGATGAGGCTGGGCCCGGCCTGGGATATCGCGGTTCCCGCGCCGAGGAAGAGGCCGGTCCCGATCGTGCCGCCGATGGCGATCATCTGGATCTGCCGGGACCCCAGGCCGCGCTGGTAGCCCTCGGCGGATTCGCCCTCCGCCGCCCGGCTGTCCGCGCCTTTCGCTGTGGTTTCGCCCGTTGTCGGTGGCTGCATCCACGGAACCCTTCTCGTATGGATCTTGGGCTCGCGACCCTAGGTACCGATACGGGTGGCGACAAGTCGCTTTCGGTCCGGCGGAGCCCGCTCCTTCGTCTCCGGCCGAAACTCTGGGCCTTCGGCGGCGCCCTCGCCACGCTCGCGTCATGGCCACCACTTCGCGGAGTGTCAGTGCCGCCTCGCGCGGCTATCGCGCCGTGTTCGGCGTGCGGGAGTTCCGGGTTGTCTTCGCGGCGCATCTGCTGTCGCTGCTCGGGATCGTCGTCGGGGAGATCGCGCTGTCCGTGCTCGTCTACCGCCTGACGGGGTCGCCGCTCATGACCTCGCTGACCTTCGCGCTCGGCTTCCTGCCGTATCTCGTGGGCGGGACACTGCTGTCGGGGATCGCCGACCGCTACCCCGCGCGGCGCGTCCTCGTCGTCTGCGACCTCCTCTGCGCGACCGGCGCCGCCGCCATGGCCCTGCCCGCCACGCCCGTCGCGGGGCTGCTCGTGCTGCGGTGTCTGAACGCCGCGGTCGGGCCCGTGTTCTCCGGGACGCGGGCGGCGACGCTGGGGGAGGTGCTCGGCACGGGCGATCTGTTCGTCCTGGGGCGGTCGTTGATCCGGCTGGTCTCGCAAGGGGCGCAGGTCGCGGGCTTCGGCGTGGGCGGGCTGCTGCTCACCGCCGTGTCGCCGCGCGCCGCCCTGCTCGCCACCGCCGCCGGATTCCTCGCCTCCGCCCTGCTGCTGCGCCTGGGGACCCGGCGGCGGCCGGGGCGGACTGCGCGGGACGGCGCGCTGCTGACGGCCTCGCTGTCCGGGCTGCGGGAGGTCTTCGGGCGGCGCCGCGTACGGGCGCTGCTCCTGTTGTCCTGGACACCGCCGTTCTTCCTGGTCGCTCCCGAGGCGCTCGCCGCTCCGTACGCGGACCGCGCGGGGGCCGGACCGGTCGGCCTGGGGCTGCTGTTGTGCGGGATGCCGGTGGGGTCGATCGTCGGCGAGGTGCTCGCGGGCTCGCTGCTCGGCCCGCGCGGCCGGGAGCGCGTCGTGCTGCCGGTGGCGGCCGTGCTGCTGCTCCCCTTTCTCCTCTACGCGGTGCGGCCCCCGCTCGGCCTCGCCCTGCCGGCCGTCGCCCTCGCGGGCATGGGGATGGCGTACACCCTGGGCCTGGACCAGTGGTTCGTCGCCGCCGTGCCGGACGAACTGCGCGGCCGCGCGATGACCGTGCAGACGGCGGGCACGATGACCCTCCAGGGCCTGGGCATGGCACTCGCGGGCGCGGCCGCCGAGGCCGTGCCGGTGCACGACGTGGTGGCGGGGACCGGCGTGCTGGGTACGGTCGTGGTGGGAGCGGTGATCCGCGGTGTCGTACGCTCGCTTCCCAGCAAATGATCTTCAGGGGGAGGGAGTCGCCGGTGTTCGGTGGAGGCAAGCGGAGCCCGCAGGTGCTCGTGCTGCGCGATTCACAGGCGATCGCCGAGGCCGTGCGCGAGGCGCTGGCCGGCGCGAGCGACGAGCAGCGGCCGGGCCTCGAGCTGGCCGCCGGGCTGATCGCCCGGTACGCCGAGCGGCCCGACCGCGAGCTGCGGGCGGAATGGGCGCGCGGCGTCCTCGCCGAGGCGGGCGTCGACCCCCGCACCCACGAGGTGCACGCGGTCAAGGCGGTGCGCCAGGCCCGGCCCGGCCTCGGCCTCGTGGAGGCCCTGCAATTCGTGCGCGAGGCCAAGGAGGAAGGGCCCGGCGGAGCCACGTCCGGAGCGTGAGATGACGGTGACCACGATGTGACCGGAGGGTAGGCTCGACGCGTGCCGAAGCCGCTCAGCCTCTCCTTCGATCCCATCGCCCGCGCCGACGAGCTCTGGAAGCAGCGCTGGGGGTCCGTGCCGTCCATGGCCGCGATCACCTCGATCATGCGCGCGCACCAGATCCTGCTCGGCCAGGTCGACGCGGTCGTCAAGCCGTACGGGCTGACCTTCGCGCGCTACGAGGCGCTGGTGCTGCTCACCTTCAGCCGGGCCGGCGAACTGCCGATGTCCAAGATCGGCGAGCGCCTGATGGTGCACCCGACCTCGGTGACCAACACCGTCGACCGCCTGGTGGTCTCCGGCCTCGTCGCCAAGCGGCCCAACCCCAACGACGGGCGCGGCACGCTCGCCTCGATCACCGAGAAGGGCCGGCAGGTCGTCGAGGACGCCACCCGCGACCTGATGGCGATGGACTTCGGGCTCGGGGCGTACGACGCGGAGCAGTGCGGCGCGATCTTCGACATGCTGCGCCCGCTGCGGGTGGCGGCGGCGGACTTCGCGGACGACGCGTCGAAGGACGCGACCGGGGACCGGGAGGACGATCTCACGGACGGGTGACACCTTCCGGCGCGCGCCGGGGGTGGCGAAGATCGCCCCGGATCGGGCGGTTACGCTCGTGGGCATGAAACAAAGCGTGCTGACCCGCTACCGCGTCTTGGCGTACATCACGGGTGTGCTGCTGATCCTCCTGACGATCGGCATGATCGCGAAGTACGGGCTGGACATGGACGTCTCGGGTCCGGTCCGCGTCATCGCCATCGCGCACGGCTGGCTCTACGTCCTCTATCTGGTCTTCGCCTTCGACATGGCCTCCAAGGCCAAGTGGCCGTTCGGCAGGCTGGTGTGGGTGCTCATCGCCGGCACCATCCCGACGGCCGCGTTCTTCGTCGAGCGCAAGGCCACCCGCGACCTGGAGCCGCTCGTCGCGGAGGCCGCCGCCACCGCCTGACGCGAGACGCGTGGACCCGCGCGCCACGCGCACAGCCCCGGACACCCTTGTGTTCGGGGCTTTCTTGCGCGACCATTTACTAGGACGTCCTAGTAAATTCGCCGGGGCGCGGAGAGGTGGTTCGGAGTACATGGACGCAGAGTCGATCGAGGCAGGGCGCGGCCGCTGGCAGGCGCGGTACGACAAGGCCCGCAAGCGGGACGCGGACTTCACCACGCTCTCCGGCGACCCGGTCGAGCCCGTCTACGGCCCGCGCCCCGGCGACGCGTACGAGGGCTTCGAGCGGATCGGCTGGCCGGGGGAGTATCCCTTCACGCGCGGCCTGCACCCCACGGGCTACCGCGGCCGCACCTGGACCATCCGCCAGTTCGCCGGCTTCGGCAACGCCGAGCAGACCAACGAGCGGTACAAGATGATCCTCGCCGCCGGCGGCGGGGGGCTCTCCGTCGCCTTCGACATGCCGACGCTCATGGGCCGCGACTCCGACGACCCCCGCTCCCTCGGCGAGGTCGGGCACTGCGGCGTCGCCATCGACTCCGCGGCCGACATGGAGGTCCTCTTCAAGGACATCCCGCTCGGCGACGTCACCACCTCGATGACGATCAGCGGGCCCGCCGTCCCCGTCTTCTGCATGTATCTCGTGGCCGCCGAGCGGCAGGGCATCGACCCGGCCGTCCTCAACGGCACGCTCCAGACGGACATCTTCAAGGAGTACATCGCGCAGAAGGAGTGGCTCTTCCCGCCGGAGCCCCACCTGCGGCTCATAGGGGATCTCATGGAGCACTGCACCAGCTCCATCCCCGCCTACAAACCGCTCTCCGTCTCCGGTTACCACATCCGCGAGGCGGGCGCGACGGCCGCGCAGGAGCTGGCGTACACCCTCGCCGACGGCTTCGGCTATGTCGAGCTCGGCCTGAGCCGGGGCCTGGACGTCGACACCTTCGCCCCCGGCCTCTCCTTCTTCTTCGACGCGCACCTCGACTTCTTCGAGGAGATCGCCAAGTTCCGCGCCGCCCGCCGCATCTGGGCGCGCTGGATGCGCGACACCTACGGCGCGAAGACCGACAAGGCGCAGTGGCTGCGCTTCCACACCCAGACGGCAGGCGTCTCGCTCACCGCCCAGCAGCCGTACAACAACGTCGTCCGCACCGCCGTGGAAGCCCTCTCCGCCGTGCTCGGCGGCACCAACTCGCTGCACACCAACGCCCTCGACGAGACCCTCGCCCTCCCCAGCGAACAGGCCGCGGAGATCGCGCTGCGCACGCAGCAGGTGCTGATGGAGGAGACCGGCATCGTCAACGTCGCGGACCCGCTGGGCGGTTCGTGGTACGTGGAGCAGCTCACCGACCGCATCGAGGCCGACGCCGAGAAGATCTTCGACCAGATCAAGGAGCGCGGCGCGCGGGCCGTGCCGAACGGCGCGCACCCCATAGGGCCCATGACCTCCGGCATCCTGCGGGGCATCGAGGACGGCTGGTTCACCGGCGAGATCGCCGAGAGCGCCTTCCGCTACCAGCAGGCCCTGGAGAAGGGCGACAAGCGGGTCGTGGGCGTCAACTGCCACCACGGCTCGGTGACCGGCGACCTGGAGATCCTGCGCGTCAGCCATGAGGTCGAGCGGGAGCAGGTCCGCGTGCTGGCCGGGCGGAAGGCCGCGCGGGACGACGCCAAGGTGACGGCGGCGCTCAAGGAGATGCTGGACGCCGCGCGGTCCGGGGCGAACATGATCGCGCCGATGCTCGACGCGGTGCGCGCCGAAGCGACGCTGGGCGAGATCTGCGACGTCCTCCGCGAGGAGTGGGGGACGTACACGGAGCCGGCGGGCTTCTAGGTTTTCGCCCCAGTCCCGCCCCTTGCCGAAACTGGGGCGCGTGCCCCAGACCCCCGAGTGCGAGCCGGTTCGCCGCCTGCGGCGGGAGCGCCCTGCGGGCGCGGCCTCAAACGCCGGACGGGCTGATTTTCAGCCCGTCCGGCGTTTGAGGACACCGCGCGAAGCGCGGTCAGGGGGCTGGGGCACAGCCCCCCACGCGGCGGAGCCGCGCATCAGACGCGGCCGGGAAGGGGCAGGACCGGGGACAAGCCGCCCACCAGCAGCGTGGTGAAGCCGCGTGCCCACTCCTCGTCCACCGGTTCCGCGCTGACAAGCGCACGATGCACCACCGCTCCGGCGATCACGTCGAAGATCAGGTCCGCGTTGCGGGCGGCCGCCGCCGCGTCCTCCTCCGCCGGGAGCTCGCCGCGCTCCTGCGCCCGCTCCCGTCCGAGCAGGACGAGCCGCTTCTGCCGGTCCACGATCGCGCAGCGGATCCGCGCGCGCAGCGCGTCGTCCCGCGTGGACTCGGCGACCACGGCCATCAGCGCCGTCTTCGTCTCCGGCCGCTCCAGCAGCGCGGCGAAGCGCAGCACCACGCCCTCGATGTCGGCCGCGAGGCTGCCGGAGTCGGGCAGCTCCAGGTGCTCGTCGAAGAGCGCCGCCACCGCGTCCACGACCAGCTCGCTCTTGCCCGCCCAGCGGCGGTAGAGCGTCGTCTTGGCGACGCCCGCGCGGGCCGCGACGTCGCCCATGGTCAGCTTCCCCCAGCCGAGTTCGACCAGGGCGGCGCGCGTCGCGTCGAGTATCGCCCGGTCGGCCTCGGTGCTGCGGGGGCGGCCCGTACGGGCGCGGGCGGAATTCATAGCCGCGACCTTACCGCCGAGTAGCCAAGCCGGTATGAGCCAGATCACGCAAAGACCTGGGGGTGCCCCATTGCGAGCGACCGGCTTCCAGTTACGCTACGACTCGTAGCGAAAGAGCGACAACCACAGGTGCCGGGTGGGGACCCGGTGCCGGAGCAGACGCTACGAGCGCCGTACGACGGCGCGCTTTTCCGATCGCCGTGCCGAGGGGGGAGGATAGGCCCATGCAGCCACGGAACATGTCCATGAGTGGAGTGGTCGACCTCGCCGCGGTGAAGGCCGCCGGGGAAGCCAAGCAGAAGGCGGAGCAGGCCCGTGCCGAGGCCGCCCGTCAGGGCGGCGCGCCCGCCGCCGGTGCCCAGCGCCTGGTCTTCGACGTCGACGAGGCCGGCTTCGAGGCGGAGGTGCTCCAGCGCTCCGCCGAGGTGCCCGTCGTCATCGACTTCTGGGCCGACTGGTGCGAGCCGTGCAAGCAGCTCGGCCCGCTGCTGGAGCGGCTGGCCGCGGAGTACGCCGGCCGGTTCGTGCTCGCCAAGATCGATGTCGAGGCCAACCAGCTCCTCTTCCAGCAGTTCGGCGTCCAGTCCATCCCCGCGGTCTTCGCCGTGGTGGCCGGGCAGGCCCTGCCGCTCTTCCAGGGTGCCGCGCCCGAGGCGCAGATCCGGCAGGTGCTGGACCAGCTCATCCAGGTCTCGGAGGAGCGCTTCGGGATCGTCGGCGCCCCGGCGGAGCCGGGTGCCGCCGAGGCGGCAGCGGCGGCGCCGGCGGCCCCCGCGGGCCCGCACGACAGCGCCCTGGGCCTGGCCCACGACGCGCTGGACGCGGGAGACCTGGGCGGCGCCGTGCGGGCGTACAGGAACGTGCTGTCCGACGACCCGGGCAACGCCGAGGCCAAGCTGGGTCTCGCGCAGGCCGAACTGCTCCAGCGCGTCCAGGAGATGGACCCCCAGCAGGTCCGCAAGGCCGCCGCCGAGGGCCCGGCCGATGTGCCGGCGCAGATCGCCGCGGCCGACCTCGACCTGGTCGGCGGGCATGTGGAGGACGCGTTCGGCCGGCTGCTCGACGTGATCAAGCGGACCGCCGGTGAGGACCGCGACGCCGCGCGCGTGCGGCTGCTGGAGCTCTTCGAGGTGATCGGGGCGGATGATCCGCGGGTGGGTGCCGCGCGTACGGCACTGTCGCGCGCGCTGTTCTGACGGAACCTCCTTCTCCTGTGCCACAGGCGGCACGGGCTGCCGCGCTTTGCCAAAACTTGGTAATTGCGGGGCTGGTTACTGCGAGTAAGAAAAACCCGGGCATTCGCCCGGGTTTTTTCGTATGCCTCCCGTTCCTTCCGCGCACGGTGCGACACCCTCCCGGCACGGGTCGATGCGGTGTGGACCTCCCTTGGTTATCCGCCCGTTACTCGCTAGTAATGAACCTCTTGTGCCCCGGCCGCGAATGGACCACGATCGGCCAAGCTCGGTCCATTCCCTTACCCGGCAGCCGGTCGGTGTGCGGAGGTGGGTCCCCACCGGGCGGGCCGTCCCGCGACCGGGGCGGCTCGGGGACAGGGGGGTCCCGGCCGTCAACGGCAGGGCCTGTCCCGGCGGTTGCGCGAACGCGTGGCCAGTGGTTGTCGCTCGGGGGTGATCGCCGGTGCCGTCGGAGGCGTTTCGCGCCGCCGGGTGCGGCGGCGCTCTCCTTTCCGAGGACGTAGCACTTCTCCCATCCCGGGCCCGGGCCATGAGGTCCCGGCCGGAGATGTACGTCCGAGAAGGAGGAAATCCATGCAGTCCCAGACTCGCGGTGGGACCAGGTGGCGCCGGTTCGCCGTCGTGATGGTGCCCAGTATGGCGGCTACGGCCGCGATCGGTGTGGCGGTGGCGCAGGGAGCGCTGGCGGCCTCGTTCAGCGTTTCCGGCCAGCAGTTCCAGGTGACGGCCGACAAGTTGCACGGCAAGGGCTTCATCCAGTACGGCGCCCTGGATCAGACCAATGCGGGCCAGAAGCCCGTCGCGGTGGTCGGCATCAACACTGCCGAGATCAACGGCCTTTGCCAGGCGGTCAGTGTTCCCACCCCCTTCGGTTTCGACGTGTCGATGACGCTGCAGGCCGGTGGAGGGGGCGAGCAGGTCAAGGCGTCGAAGCTGTACATCGACGCGGACGACATGACCGCCAACGCGACCTTCGGCAACGTCGACATCGGCGTGGACGTGGACCACACGACCCAGGGCCCGGGCCCGGCGGCCGGCAAGGGCGCCGCCGGGGCGCATGTGCCCGGCTCCTTCGCCCAGCAGGCCGAAGAGGTCTGGTTCGACACGGTGGACCAGAAGGCGTGGGCCACCTCGGCGGGCACCTTCACCCTGCCGGGTCTGCACCTGAGCGTCGCCAAGGGCAAGGCCAAGTGCGAGCTGAAGAAGCACTGACGCGCTGAACGGACGGGTGCGGGAAGGGAAGCACGGTCCCGTACCCGTAACCGCGCGCACCGCTCGCCGGACAGCGAGCGAGACGTACCACCGATCGCCCCGAGGAGCCGTACGACATGAGCGCCGACACGCGACCCCGGCCGGCCGGATCATTCGGCCGCGCCCGCCACTCGTTCCGGGAATGGCGCGGGCAGCGCCCCTTCTGGGGCGGGCTGTGGACCCTGCTGGCCGGCATCCCGATCATGTACATCCCGTACCAGACCATGACATTGGGCGACCTGCACATCCGCATGGCCACCACCGCGGGCGCCGGCTCGCTGATCATCGGCGTGCTGCTGATCGTCCTCGGGCTGACGCTCTGGTTCCAGAAACAGTCGCGGATCTTCGCCGGTGTCGCGGCGATCCTGCTCGCGCTGGTGTCGCTGGTGGTGTCCAACTTCGGGGCGTTCCTGGTCGGCTTCCTGCTCGCTCTCATCGGTGGCGCCCTCGGCGTCTCCTGGGTGCCGGGCAAGCCGGCGGCGGAGGCGGAGGAGCCGGAGGGCGGCCCCGCGCCGCGGGACGGTACGCCGCCGTCGGGGCTCAGCCTGCTCAAGGACAGCGACGGGGGGCACAGTGCCGCGTGAGGAGACACCCGAGGGTGAGGGTGTGAGAAGCGGGCCCCGGCACGCCGCGGCCCGCAAGCCGCTGCTCGCCCGGCTCCACATGCCCGCGGGCAAGGCCGTGGCCATCGCGGCGATGCCGACGGCCGTCCTGATGGGCATGGGGCTCACGCCCCAACTGGCCCTGGCGAAACCGCCGTTGCCCGAGCCGTTCGACGGGCAGTGCGCGACCGCGCCCGACGCGTCGCCCGAGCCGGACGCGAGCAAGAGCGCGAGCCCCGCGCCGAGCCGGAGCGCGCAGGAGTCCGCCACCCGGCCGACGGAGCAGCCCTCGAAGGCACCGGAGTCGCCGTCCGCGAAGCCGGAGGCCGAGCCCGGGACCAAGCCCGGGCCCAAGCCCGAGGCCCAGCCGGAGCCCGGAAAGAGCCCGGACGCGGGCAACGCCGCCAGGACCGGCCCGACGCCCGCGCAGTCGCCTTCCGCTTCCCCCTCGCCGTCCAAGTCCTTCAACCCGCTGGACCCGCTGGGGCTCGGCGACAAGCTGAGGGACATCCTGGACGGCGGCAGGTCCGGCGCCGGGAGGCAGCCGTCGGCGCCGCCGAGTTCCGCGCCCGCCCCGTCGGGCGGCCCGTCCTCCGCGCCGTCCGGTGCGCGGCACGCGCCGCCGCCCGCGGATGTCCGTACGCCCGACGGGCAGCCCAGCGGGAAGCCGTCGGCGGCGCCGTCCACCGAGCCGTCCGCCGAGCCGTCCAAGGCACCGTCGAGCGCACCCCCCAGCACCGCGCCCTCGCCGGGCGCGAGCTCGGGCGCTTCCCCGGGAGCGCTGCCGCCGTGCCCCAAGGGGAAGGCGGCGGACGGGAACGACGGGCACGCCTTCCCCAACCAGCCCTGGTATCTGGAGGCGAGCGTCCTCACCCTCAAGGGGCTGACCTACGACGGCATCAAGAAGATCACGATGGCGAACGGGCAGCAGAAGTCCGTGCTCAAGTTCACCGCGGACGCGCTGACGATCAAGGACCTGCACCAGATCGTCAACAACTACGGCAAGGAGTACCACGTCGCCGGGCCCGGGACGGATTCCACGGTCACGGGCGGCCAGGTGACGATGTACACCGAGGAGCTGAAGGGCAATCTGCTCGGGCTGATCCCGTCGACCGCGAGCCCCACGAGCCCGCCGCCGCTGATCCCCGGCCTGAAGCTGCCGATCCCGATCTTCTACACGAACGTGAAGATCCGGCAGGGCGGCCAGTTCGGCGGCACGCTGCACATCCCGAACCTGCACCAGTACCTGACGAACGGCACGTATCCGTAAGGGAACGCCTCTGAGGGAACGCCTCCCTGAGGGAATGCCGAAGGGGCCGGTTCCTGGCTGGACTTCAGCCAGGAACCGGCCCCTCCGCGCTCCTGCTAGCGGCCCTCGCCGCCCAGGTGGTGGACGCGGACCATGTTGGTCGTGCCCGGGATGCCGGGGGGCGAGCCGGCGGTGATGATCATCGTGTCGCCCGCGCTGTAGCGCTTGAGCTTCAGCAGCTCCGCGTCGACCAGGTCGACCATCGCGTCGGTGTTGTCGACGTGCGGCACGACGTAGGTCTCGACGCCCCAGCTCAGCGTGAGCTGGTTGCGGGTGGAGGCGTCCGTGGTGAAGGCCAGGATCGGCTGGGCCGCGCGGTAGCGGGACAGCCGGCGGGCCGTGTCACCGGACTTGGTGAAGGCGACCAGCGACTTCGCGCCGAGGAAGTCGGCGATCTCGCAGGCGGCACGGGCGACCGCGCCGCCCTGCGTGCGCGGCTTCTTGCCCGGGACGAGCGGCTGGAGGCCCTTGGAGAGGAGCTCCTCCTCGGCCGCCTCGACGATGCGGGACATCGTCTTGACCGTCTCGATCGGGTAAGCGCCGACGCTGGACTCGGCCGACAGCATGACCGCGTCCGCGCCGTCCAGGATCGCGTTGGCGACATCGGACGCCTCGGCGCGGGTCGGCCGCGAGTTGGTGATCATCGACTCCATCATCTGGGTCGCGACGATCACCGGCTTGGCGTTGCGGCGGCACATCTCGATGAGGCGCTTCTGCACCATCGGGACCTTCTCCAGCGGATACTCCACCGCGAGGTCACCACGGGCCACCATCACGCCGTCGAACGCCATGACGACGCCCTCCATGTTGGCGACGGCCTGCGGCTTCTCGACCTTGGCGATGACCGGCACCCGGCGGCCGACCTCGTCCATGACGCGGTGCACGTCGAGGACGTCCTTGGCGTCGCGGACGAAGGACAGCGCGACCATGTCGCAGCCCATCGCGAGCGCGAACTTCAGGTCCTCGATGTCCTTCTCGGACAGCGCCGGGACGTTGACCGCCGCGCCGGGCAGGTTGATGCCCTTGTGGTCGGAGATCACACCGCCCTCGATGACGATCGTCCGGACCCGCGGGCCCTCGACCTCGGTGACCCGGAGCTCGACGTTGCCGTCGTTGATCAGGATCTGGTCGCCCTTGGAGACATCGCCCGGCAGGCCCTTGTAGGTCGTGCCGCAGATCGTGCGGTCGCCCGGGACGTCCTCGGTGGTGATGGTGAACTCGTCGCCGCGCACCAGCTCCACGGGGCCGTCCGCGAAGGTCTCCAGGCGGATCTTCGGGCCCTGGAGGTCGGCCAGGACGCCGACCGCGCGGCCGGTCTCCTCGACGGCCTTACGGAGGCGGTGGTACCGCTCCTCGTGCTCCGAGTGGGTCCCGTGGCTCATGTTGAAACGGGCCACATTCATACCCGCCTCGATCAGCGTCTTCAGCTGGTCGAAGGAGTCGACGGCGGGGCCCAGGGTGCAGACGATTTTGGAACGGCGCATGGGGCAGATCCTATCGGTTTGTTTCGGAGCGGAATATTCGAGCTGTGGGAAAGACCGAGTGCCGGTCGGTGATCAAGCGCTGACCAGGGCGTACGTCTGGGTGGCGATCTCCAGCTCCTCATCGGTGGGCACGACGGCGACGGCGACCCGGGCGTAGTCCGGGGAGATCAGCCGCGGCTCGTCCGCCCGGACGGCGTTGAGGTCGGCGTCCACGGCCAGGCCGAGCTCCTCCAGGCCCGCCACGGCGGCCTCCCGGACGGGGGCGGCGTTCTCGCCCACACCGGCGGTGAAGGCCACCGCGTCGACCTTGCCGAGAACGGCGTAGTACGCGCCGATGTACTTCTTCAGCCGGTGCACGTAGATCTCGAAGGCGAGGGCCGCCTTCTCGTCGCCCGCGTCGATACGCCGGCGGATCTCGCGCATGTCGTTGTCGCCGCACAGACCGATCAGACCGCTCTTCTTGTTGAGGAGCGAGTCGATCTCGTCGACGGACATGCCGGCGGTGCGCGCCAGGTGGAAGATCACCGCCGGGTCCAGGTCACCCGAGCGGGTGCCCATGACCAGGCCCTCCAGCGGGGTCAGGCCCATCGAGGTGTCCACGCAGCGGCCGCCGCGGACCGCCGAGGCGGAGGCGCCGTTGCCCAGGTGCAGCACGATGACGTTGACCTCGGACGGGTCCTTGCCCAGCAGCTTGGCGGTCTCGCGCGAGACGTACGCGTGCGAGGTGCCGTGGAAGCCGTAGCGGCGGATGCGGTGCGCGTCGGCGGTCTCCACGTCGATCGCGTAGCGCGCGGCCGACTCCGGCATCGTGGTGTGGAAGGCCGTGTCGAAGACCGCGACCTGCGGCAGGTCCGGGCGCAGCGCCTGGGCCGTGCGGATGCCGGTGATGTTCGCCGGGTTGTGCAGCGGGGCGACCGGGATCAGCCGCTCGATCTCCGCCACGACCTCCTCGGTGATCACGGTCGGCTCGGTGAACTTCCTGCCGCCGTGCACGACCCGGTGCCCGATCGCGGCCAGCTCCGGCGAGTCCAGGCCCAGCCCGTCCGCGGCCAGCTCCTCGGCCACCGCGTTCAGCGCGGCCTCGTGGTCGGCGATCGGCTGCTCGCGCTCGCGCTTCCCGCCGCCCGTCGCGAGCGGGGTGTGCGCCAGCCGGGAGGTCTCCTCACCGATGCGCTCGACCAGGCCCACGGCCAGCCGGGCGCCGTCGGCCATGTCGAGCAGCTGGTACTTGACCGACGAGGAGCCGGAGTTGAGGACGAGGACACGGGTGGGGTTGGCAGTCATGAAGGCTTTCCGGGTGGTGTGCGGGTCTCGGCGGGGCTGTCGGTACGGGGCCGCGGCGACCCCCGTACCGACAGTAACGGGCGTCAGGGGCGCTGCTCGCCCTGCGCCTGGATGGCGGTGATCGCGACGGTGTTCACGATGTCCTGGACCAGCGCGCCGCGCGACAGGTCGTTGACCGGCTTGCGCAGGCCCTGGAGGACCGGACCGACCGCTACGGCGCCCGCGGAGCGCTGCACGGCCTTGTAGGTGTTGTTGCCCGTGTTGAGGTCGGGGAAGATCAGCACGGTGGCCCTGCCCGCGACCTCGGAGTCCGGCAGCTTGGTCGCGGCGACCGCGGCGTCCACCGCGGCGTCGTACTGGATCGGGCCCTCGACCAGCAGGTCCGGGCGGCGCTCGCGCACCAGCTCGGTGGCCTTGCGGACCTTGTCGACGTCGGCGCCGGAGCCGGAGGTGCCGGTGGAGTACGACAGCATCGCGATCCGCGGCTCCACGCCGAACTGCGCGGCCGTCGTCGCGGACTGGATGGCGATGTCGGCGAGCTGCTCGGCGTTCGGGTCCGGGTTGACCGCGCAGTCGCCGTAGACGAGCACCCGGTCGGCCAGGCACATGAAGAAGACCGAGGAGACGATCTGCGCGCCCGGCGCCGTCTTGATGATCTCGAAGGCGGGGCGGATGGTCGCGGCGGTGGAGTGCACCGCGCCCGAGACCATGCCGTCGGCCAGGCCCTCCTGGACCATCAGCGTGCCGAAGTACGACACGTCGGCGACGATGTCGTGGGCCAGCTCCACCGTCATGCCCTTGTGGGCGCGCACCTGCGCGTAGAGCTCGGCGAAGCGCTCGCGCAGCGGCGAGGTCTGCGGGTCGACGAGCTGCGCGTCGGCCAGGTCGATGCCCAGCTCGCCGGCGCGCTTGCGGATCGCGTCCTCCTCGCCCAGCAGCGTGAGATCGCAGACGTCGCGGCGCAGCAGCACGTCCGCGGCGCGCAGCACGCGCTCCTCGGCGCCCTCGGGCAGCACGACGCGGCGGCGGCCGGAGCGGGAGCGCTCGATCAGCTCGTGCTCGAACATCATCGGGGTGACGCGGCTGGAGCGGGCGACGGAGATACGGTTCGTCAGCTCCGCGGTGTCCACGTGCCGTTCGAAGAGGCCGAGGGCCGTCTCCGACTTGCGCGGCGAGGCGGCGTTGAGCTTGCCCTCGACCGCGAACAGCTCGGCGGCCGTCGGGAAGGAACCGCCCGGCACCGAGATCACCGGCGTGCCCGGGGCCAGCCGGCCCGCCAGCGCCAGGATGTCCGGGCCCGGCCGCTCGTCGAGGGTCAGCAGCACGCCGGCGATCGGCGGGGCGCCCGCGCTGTGCGCCGCCAGCGCGCCGATGATCAGGTCCGTGCGGTCGCCCGGGGTCACCACCAGGCAGCCCTCGGTCAGCGCCGGCAGGAACACCGGGAGCATCGCGCCGCCGAAGACGAAGTCGCGGACGTCGCGGTTGAGACCGGAGTCGTCGCCCAGCAGCACCTCGGCGCCCAGCTTGCGGACGATCTGCGCCACGGTCGGCGCCGACAGCGAGGCGTCCTCGGGCAGCGCGTAACAGGGGACGGGCAGGCTCGCCGCGAGCCGCTCGGCGACGGCCGTGCGGTCGGCCGGGGCCACGCGGTTGACGATCAGCGCGACGACGTCGCAGCCCAGCGCCTCGTACGCGCGGTAGGCGTTGCGCGCCTCGGCCCGTACGGACTCGGCGTCCTGGTCCTGGCCGCCGACCACGGTGACCACGGAGGCGCCGAACTCGTTCGCCAGGCGCGCGTTGAGCGCCAGCTCGTCGGGGAGGTTGGAGCCCGCGTAGTCGGTGCCGAGCACGAGCACGTACTCGTGCTGCCGGGCGACCGCCAGGAAGCGCTCGACGAGGGCGGACACCAGCTCGTCCGTGCCGCGTTCGGCCTGGAGGGCGGACGCCTCGCCGTACGAGAGGCCGTAGACGCTCTCCGGCGACTGGCTCAGCCGGTAGCGGGCGCGCAGCAGCTCGAAAAGACGGTCGGGGCCGTCACCGTGGACGAGCGGGCGGAAGACACCCACCCGGTCGACATGGCGGGTCAGGAGCTCCATGACTCCCAGATCGATGACCTGGCGGCCGTCGCCCCGGTCGGTCCCGGTCACGTACACGCTGCGCGTCACGCGTGCTCTCCTTGCTCCATCGCCGTGTTTATGCGGTAAAAAAATACCCGATATGGTGGGCTTGCCCTCTTGACAATACCTGCGCCCGTGGATAAGGCGCGCGTCAGTAGGTGGTTCACGGGGCGCGGGCGGCGGTGCGTCACTACCTCCCGGCCCGTGAAACAATCGGTTCGGCTCACATGTACCAGTAGCGAGCAGGAGACACAGCCAGATGCGCATCGGAGTCCTCACCGCAGGCGGCGACTGCCCCGGCCTGAACGCTGTCATCCGCTCGGTGGTGCACCGCGCGGTCGTCGGCCACAACGACGAGGTGATCGGCTTCGAGGACGGCTTCAAGGGCCTGCTCGAAGGCCGCCACCGCAAGCTCGACCTCGACGCCGTCAGCGGCATCCTCGCCCGTGGCGGCACCATCCTCGGTTCCTCCCGGCTGGAGCGCGCGCGGCTGCGCGAGGCGTGCGAGAGCTCCAAGGAGCTCGCCCGCGACCTCGGCATCGACGTCCTCATCCCCATCGGCGGCGAGGGCACGCTCACCGCGTCCAAGATGCTCTCCGACGCCGGTCTGCCCGTCGTCGGTGTGCCGAAGACCATCGACAACGACATCTCCTCCACGGACCGCACCTTCGGCTTCGACACCGCCGTCGGTGTCGCCACGGAGGCCATCGACCGGCTGAAGACCACCGCCGAGTCGCACCAGCGCGTCATGGTCGTCGAGGTCATGGGCCGCCACGCCGGCTGGATCGCCCTGGAGTCCGGCATGGCCGGCGGCGCCCACGGCATCTGCCTGCCGGAGCGCCCCTTCGACGTCGCCGACCTGGTCTCCATGGTCGAGGAACGCTTCGCCCGCGGCAAGAAGTTCGCCGTCATCTGCGTCGCCGAGGGCGCGCACCCCGCCGAGGGCTCCATGGACTACGCCAAGGGCGCCATAGACCAGTTCGGCCACGAGCGCTTCGCCGGCATCGGCACGAAGCTCGCCGCGGAGCTGGAGAAGCGCCTCGGCAAGGAGGCCCGCCCGGTCATCCTCGGCCACGTCCAGCGCGGCGGCACCCCCACCGCGTACGACCGCGTCCTCGCCACCCGCTTCGGCTGGCACGCTGTCGAGGCCGCCCACCGAGGCGACTTCGGCAAGATGACCGCACTGCGCGGCACGAACATCACGATGGTCCCGCTGGCGGACGCGGTCACCGAGCTCAAGCGAGTCCCGGAGAGCCGCATGGACGAGGCGGAGTCGGTCTTCTAGAGCCGCTGCCTGTCGCAGACCTCGGACGCCGGCCGGGCTGGAATTCTCCAGCGGGGCCGGCGTTGGTGTTTGTGCGGTTCGGGTTCAGCGCTGGTCGGAGTGGGCTTCGTTCCGGTGCTGCCGCAGGTCCTGGTCGGCGGCGAGGGTCAGCCGGTCACCCTTATCGCCGAGACCGCGGGGATGTCGGGAGCGGTCATCCTCCGTACGGTCAACATCCCGTCACCATAGGGAACTTCAGCGTGAAGCGCGCCCCCCTTTCGCTGTCGGTGATGGACAGGGTCGCGCCGTGGGCCGTCGCTATGCGGTGGGCTATGGCCAGGCCCAGGCCCGTGCCGCCCGTTTCTCGGGTGCGGGCGTCGTCGAGGCGGGTGAAGCGTTCGAAGACGCGGCGGCGGTCGGCCGGGGCGATGCCCGGGCCGTCGTCCTGGACGTGCAGTTCCGTGCGGGCGACGATCACCGTGACGGTGGTGGCGGCGTGCCGTTCGGCGTTGTCGAGGAGGTTGGCGAGCAGGCGGGCCAGCAGGCCGCGGTGGCCGTCGACGGTCACCGGCGAGGGGTCCGCTTCCACCCGCAGCGTCAGGCGGGCGGGTGTTCTGCGGCGCCGGGTCTCGTCGTGGACGAGCGCGACGAGATCGAACCGTTCGGTGCCCGGCAGGGCCGCGTCCAGCCGCGCGAGCAGCAGCAGATCCGTGGTGAGCTGCTCCAGGCGCCGGGCGTCGCCCAGGGCTCCCTGGGCCACCGCGGTCCACTCCACCGCTCCGGGATGCGCGAGCGCGATCTCCAGCTCCGCCCGCAACGCGGCCAGCGGGCTGCGGAGTTCGTGCGAGGCGTCGCTGACGAACGCGCGTTGCCGGTCCACCGACGACTGCAGCCGCTCCAGGGTGCTGTTCATGGTCTCGGCGAGGCGGGCCACCTCGTCCCTGGTCCGGGGCACGGGCACCCGCCGGTCCAGGTGGCCCGCGCTGAGCTCGGCGAACTGGATGCGGATGGCCTCCACCGGGCGCAGCACCCGCCCGGCCGCGAACCACGCCACGCCGGCCACGGCCGCGGTGCCCACGAGCACGCAGCCGGCGAGGGCCAGGACGTCGTCGTTCAGCCGGTTCTGTTCGTAGCGCAGCGGGTTGGAGACGACCAGGAGCGGGTTGGTGTACGTCTCGTTCTGCCCGTTCACCATCGCGTACAACGGGTGCCTGCTCGCGGGGTCCGTCCACGGCCACAGCGACAGCAGGGAGCCCTTCAGCGGGGGTTGCAAGTACGGGTCCAGGGCGGCCCGGCCCGGGTAGATCTGGTCGGAGACCTCCAGGCGGCCGTCCCGGCCGATCGCCTTCGCCAGGGCGGGGATGTCGGTGCGCAGGTCCGAGGAGGCGTCGAAGGCCAGCGGGCTCGCCTCGCGCACCGCCTCGTCCAAATACTGCCGTCCCGCGCGGATCAGGTCGTCGCGCGCCGCGAGCGCGACCGTCAGCGCGCCGAGCGTGAAGGGGATCAGCGCGCAGATCGCGGCGAGCCAGGTCACGCGCCCGCGTATCGACCCCTTCCGCCGCCGCGGCCGCCTCATGGCTCGGTGCCCTCGTCGGCCAGCCGGTAGCCGACCCCGCGGACGGTGCGGATGGTGTGCCGCCCGAACGGCGCGTCGATCTTGCGGCGCAGGGCGCTGACGTACACCTCCACGATGTTCACATCGCCCTGGAACGCCTCGTCCCAGACGTGTTCGAGCACCTCGTGCTTGGCGACGACCTCGCCGTCGCGCCGCGCGAGATATTCCAGCACCGCGAACTCCCGCGGGGTGAGCGCCAGATCCGCCCCGCCCCGGCGGCAGCGCCGCTGCGCGGGATCGATCTCCAGATCGCCGACGCACAGCGTCGTGGGCCGCTCCGGCCGGCCACGGCGCACGAGCGCGCGCAGCCGGGCGACCAGCGCGATGTACGAGAACGGCTTGGTGACGTAGTCGTCCGCCCCGGTGTCCAGCCCCTCCGCCTCGTCGTACTCGCCGTCCTTGGCGGTGAGCATCAGCACCGGCGTCCAGACCCCGGCCGCCCGCAGCCGGGCGCAGACGTGGTAGCCGTTCATCCCGGGCAGCATGACGTCCAGCACGACCACGTCGTAGGCGCCCTCGACGGCCAGGTGCAGTCCCTCGCGTCCGTCGTGCGCGACCTCGACCGCGAAGCCCTCGGCGATCAGCCCCCGGCGCAGCAGCTCGGCGAGCCGGCGGTCGTCCTCCACCACCAATATGTGCATGGCATCAGCATGACGTAACGTCAAATCGCCGTGCCTGAAGGACATTTCAGCTATCTTCAGCTTTCCTTCAGCCGCTCGGTGCCAGCATGTCCCGTGTACCACCGGCGCGGCCCGCCGGCGTTCGGGGGGAGGGCTCGTACGCGAGAGGCGCCCGGGCCCGAGTCGCGGGCCGTGCCACCCTTGTCATGGGCGTGTTGCCGGGGCGGGAACATCCCGGCGTGGTCCGGCGCTCTTGTCGGCACATCCGTTGACGGGAGTTCTCATGACGATTCTGGTGACCGGCGCGCGCGGGCGTGTGAGCGCCGCCGTACGGAGCGAACTGGCGGAGCGCGGCGCGGCCGTGCGGGCCGCCGGGCGGCAGCCCGAAGGGGATGCCGTGCGGCTCGACCTTTCGGAGCCCGGGACGTTCAAGGCCGCACTCGACGGGGTGCGCAAGGTGTTCCTGTACGCGGAGCCCTCCGGGATCGGCGCGTTCCTCGACGCCGCGCGCGCCGCGGGCGTGGAGCACATCGTGCTGCTGTCCTCGCTGTCGGCGGGGGAGAAGGACCCGGAGTCGAACGTGATCGGGGCGTTCCACGTCGCCGCGGAGCGGGAGCTGACCGCGTCGGGCATCGACTGGACGCTCGTACGACCCGGCAGCTTCGCCACGAACGCGCTCCAGTGGGCGCCCTCGATCCGCGCGGAGGGCGTCGTGCCGTCCGCTTTCCCCGGCACGCACAACGCGCCCGTGCACGAGCGGGACATCGCCGCGGTCGCGGTCCGTGCGCTGCTCGACGACGCGCACCGCGGGGCGACCTGTCACCTGACCGGGCCCGAGTCGCTCAGCGAGGAGCAGATGATCGGGCTCGTCGCGCGCGCCATCGGCAAGCCCGTCCGCGTCGAGCCGATCAGCCGCGAGGAGGAGCTCGCGCGGATGGCGCGGTTCGCCGGCCCCGGCATCGCCGAGACCCTGATCGCGTACCGCGCCGAGTACGACGGCGTGCCCGCCGCGGTGCACGACGGCGTGCGCGAGGTCACCGGGCGGCCCGCCGTCCCCTTCTCCCGGTGGGCGCGGGAGCACGCGGCCGACTTCCGGTGACCCCGCCGGCCTGATCACCGCCGCTTCAGCAGCTCCACGATCCCCGTCACGTCCTCGTGGCCGTGGCCGTCCGCCACCCGGCGGGAGAGCAGCGGCCCCAGGGGGGCCAGGAGTTCGGGGCTGAGCCCCTGGGCCTCGGCGGTCTCCAGGAGGTTGGTGAAGGCCGCCGCCTGCATGCCGATGTTGGAGACGACGCCGGTCGCGTAGTCGCCGGTCTCGATCTGATGGGCGTAGTGCGGGATGCCCGAGGCCATCGCGCTGATCCAGCCCGCGAGCAGCGGGCCGAACTCCGCCGCCGGGACCTGCTCCGTGTCCGCCAGGGCCAGCGCGTGGAAGGCGCCCGCGAACATGCCGTACATCCCGCTGAGCAGCGCGATGTCCAGCAGTGCCGCCAGACCGGGGTCCTCGCCCACGAAGCGCGGGGCGCCGAGGAGTTCCAGCGCCGGGGCGAAGGCGTCGAAGGCGGAGCGCGACCCGCTGTAGAGGAGGAACGCCTGTTCCGTGCCGATGCCCGGCGGGACGGCCATGATGCCGCCGTCGACGTACGCGATGCCGTGCCCGGCCGCCCACCCGGCCATCTCCCGGGCCTGCTCCGGTGTGCCGTTGGTGAGGTTGACCAGCGTGCGGCCGGAGAGATCGGCCGCGACCGGGTCCAGGGTCTCATGCACCGAGTCGTGGTCGAGGAGGCAGGCGACGACCAGCTCGCTCGCCGTCACCGCCGAGGAGAGACCGCCGGCGGCGCTCGCGCCGAGGGCGACGAGCGGCTCCGCCTTGCCGGGCGTGCGGTTCCACACGGTGGTCGGGAGGCCGCCCGCGATGAACGCGCCGGCAAGGGCCGTGCCCATGGCGCCCAGGCCGAGGACGGTGACGGGGGTCTTGCTCATGACAGGTGCTCCAGATGTCCGGTGATCGTGTGCTCGGCGCCTCGATCAGGCTCGCCCACGGCGCGTCCCGCCTCAAGTACGCACAAAAAAGTGGGTACTAACCGGGAGGTACGTCCAGCCGTCGCGTACGGAGGCGCCATGCCACCCCCGCTCAGCCGCCGCACCCGCCAACGACTCGCCGCGGACGCCGCGTTGCTCACGGTCGCCGTCGCGTTCGCCGTCCCCCTCGTCTGGCTGGTCCTCGCGTCTGTCGACGACGGGGCCGGGCTGCGGGTGCGGGTCCCGGACAGACCCACCTCGGCCAACTTCTCGGCGGTGCTGACCGAGGAGATCACCTTCCGGCCGATGCTCAACAGCCTGCTCCTGTGCGGCACCGCCACAGCGCTCACCATGGTGTGCGCGGCGCTCGCCGCCTATCCGCTGTCGCGCTTCCGGTCGCGCTTCAGCCGGCCGTACCTGCTGACCGTGCTGTTCACGACCTGCCTGCCGATCACGGCGGTCATGGTGCCGGTCTACGGGCTGTTCGTACGGATCGACCTCATCGACACGGTCTACGGCACCGCCCTGTTCATGGCCGCCGCCCAACTGCCCTTCGCGATCTGGCTGATGAAGAACTTCATGGACGGCGTCCCGGCCGTCCTGGAGGAGGCCGCCTGGACGGACGGCGCGAGCCGCCTCCAGGCGCTGGTGCGCGTCATCCTGCCGCTGATGGGGCCCGGGGTGGCCGTCGTGGCGATCTACAGCTTCATCATGCTCTGGGGCAACTTCTTCGTGCCCTTCATGCTGCTGCTCTCTCCCGACCAACTCCCGGCGTCCGTCAGCATCTTCACGTTCTTCGGCAACTACGACCAGGTGGCGTACGGGCAGCTCGCCGCGTTCTCGATCCTCTACTCGACGCCGGTGATCCTGCTCTACACGCTGATCTCGCGGCGGCTCGGCGGCGGCTTCGCGCTGGGCGGGGCGGTCAAGGGCTGAGCGGCCGAGGGCTGAGCGGGTGGGGGAGGCGGGCGCGGATCTGCGAGCGGACACGGATTTGTGGGCGGACACGGATTTGTGAGCGGACACAGAAGAACCCCGCCGTCTGTCCGCTGACGGCGGGGCGCCCCTCCGGTGAGAAAACCGGCCCTGGATGTCCCCCGTGGATCCAGGGCCGCGCCCGAGCGCGGCGGCGGGCCTGTCCCGAAAGAGCTGTGGGAGGGACCCTCGCCTTGACTGCGGACAAGCTGAACGGTACTAACGGGGCCACCTGTCGGCTACTCGTCAAACGCGGCTCCTGGCCGGAGAACGCGGGACTCCCGAGGAACGCCTGATGACCGAACCACGAGTGGGGCCCGAGGCTCCCGGCAACATGCGCACGCTCGTACTCAGCAACGATCTCGATCAGACCCGCGAGATCATCAGCTCCGCCTACAGCCCCTACGAGCTCAGCGTTCTCGGCGACCCCAAGGAGTTCTCCGCGTGGTACGCCGAGGGCAGCTTCCCCGGCGTCACCGTGTCCGGCCTCCAGTACGGTGCCGAGACCCTGGTGGCGCCCCAGCCGCTCGACTCCTACCTCTTGGTCTGCAAGCTCGTCCGCGGTCAGGTGAAGGTGATCTCCCCCGGGCGGGACGAACGGGTCGTGGGGACCGGTGAGACGTATGTGCTCGACCCCTACCGCCAGTTCCAGGTGCACTGGGCGCCCGGCGCGCGGATGACGACCCTGCGCCTGGCCCGGGAGACCGTGGAGCAGGCCGCCGCCGACACGCTCGGCGTGGAGGGCCCGTTACGCGCCCGCTTCGGCCTCGGCGGCCCCGTCTCCCCCGGCGCGGCCCGCAGCTGGGCCGGCATCTCCAACGCCGTGCACCGCGAGATCCTCGGCGAGGGCATCGCCCGCACGAGCCCGCTGATCGCCGCCCATCTGACCCAGATGACCGCCGCCCTGCTCATGGAGTCCTACCGGCTGGTCACCGACGGCGTGGACGCCCAGCGCCCGGGCGTCGTCGGCCACGCGGCGGTACGCCGCGCCATGGCCCTCGCGGAGGAACGCCCCGACGAGCCGCTGACTCTCGCCGACCTCGCCCGCGCGGGGCGGGTCAGCCCCCGGGCTCTTCAGGAGGCGTTCCGTCGCCATGTCGACACGACTCCGCTCGGCTATCTCCGGGAGATCCGCTTGGGGCGGGCCCATGCGGATCTGTTGGCGGGGCGGGGGAGTGGGGTGACGGTGGCTGAGGTGGCCTATCGGTGGGGGTTCGGGAATCTGGGGCGATTTGCGTCGGTTTATCGGGAGCGGTTTGGGGTGGCGCCGTCTCGTACGTTGCGGGGGTGATCTTTGTCTGCGGGTTGTCTGCGGCTGGGGTTCGGGTGGCCTCAGGCGCCGGCCGGGCTTGGGTTTGGCGGGGTTCGCCGTTGTCTGGTGCGCGTGCGTTGCCGCCTGTGGCGGGAGCGCCCTTCGGGCGCGTCCTCAATCGCCGGCCGGGCTTGGGTTGTGGTGGGTGCCGGGGGTGGGGCCTCCCGGCCTGAGACCTCGAACCCGGTGCCCTTCTGGTCCCCCCCCCTCAGAAATCTGA
>NZ_JBVHLW010000018.1:123508-127702 GCF_055558795.1 Streptomyces sp. NPDC025618
CTCCGCGCCGCCCTCCGTCTCGACCGCCTCGAGCGGCCGCTCCAGCAGGTCGCACTGAGTGCCCCGAAAACGCACCGCGTTCCAGAACCCCACCCTCCAGCCCCACCCCCTCCCACCGGAGAGCACGTGCGGGACGTATCCGCTTCAGGGTTCGCATTCAGCCCGTTGGGGGCACCTCTGGGGGCACCCCCGGACGGAGTCTGGGGGAGGTAGCTGGGGGAGATTGAGGACAACGCGGCGAAGCCGTGTTGCGGGGGTCTGGGGGCTTGCCCCCAGTTTCGGGAAGGGGCGGGTAGGGGAAAAAGCCCGCCGCAGGCGTTCACCCACCCGCCGCCGGGGCCTGGGGCGCGAGCCCCCGCGCGGCGGAGCCGCACATCAGATGCAGCCGGGAAGGGCCGGGGCCGGGGAAAGCCCGCCGCAGGCGCCACCGCCCCCCCTCAGGATGACCGCCTACATCTCCGGTACTACGGCCGCCAACCGCCCTCGCCCTCCAGACCACCCCACAAACGAGCCGTACGGCTGAGGCCCACCCCACCCCCGCCACCCAGAATTGGAGGAGTTGATTCCGGCCATTGCGGGGCCCCGCAACCCGAACCCCCGGCAACCCGTACCCCGCACCCACCCCCTCCGGAGGAGCCCCGTGTCGCACGCGGCCGCAGTCCCCCTCGGCGCCCAGCCCGTCGCCCCCGTCACTCCCGCCCGCGTGGCCGCCCGTGCCACCGGCCTGAGCAAGATCTATGGGCAGGGGGAGACCGAGGTGCGCGCGCTGGACGCCG
This sequence comes from Streptomyces sp. NPDC025618, assembly GCF_055558795.1. Taxonomy (NCBI): domain Bacteria; kingdom Bacillati; phylum Actinomycetota; class Actinomycetes; order Kitasatosporales; family Streptomycetaceae; genus Streptomyces; species Streptomyces sp. NPDC025618. The sequence continues at coordinate 124,285 of NZ_JBVHLW010000018.1, forward strand.
TCTCCGTGGAGTTCCGCCGCGGTGAGTTCACCGCGATCATGGGGCCCTCCGGGTCCGGCAAGTCGACGCTGATGCACTGCATGGCGGGGCTCGACTCGGTCTCCGCCGGTTCCGCGCAGATCGGTGACGTCGAGCTCGCGTCGCTCGGGGACCGGCAGCTGACCAGGCTCCGCCGGGACCGGATCGGCTTCGTCTTCCAGGCGTTCAACCTCCTCCCGACGCTGACCGCGCTGGAGAACATCACCCTGCCCATGGACATCGCGGGCCGTAAGCCGGACGCCCAGTGGCTCAACATGGTCGTCGACACCGTCGGCCTCTCCGGGCGGCTCGCGCACCGGCCGAGCCAGCTGTCCGGCGGCCAGCAGCAGCGCGTGGCCGTGGCCCGCGCGCTCGCCGCGCAGCCCGAGATCATCTTCGCGGACGAGCCGACCGGCAACCTCGACTCCCGCTCCGGCGCCGAACTCCTCGGCTTCCTCCAGGAGTCCGTGCGCGCCCTCCAGCAGACGGTCGTCATGGTCACCCACGACCCGGTCGCCGCCTCCTACGCCGACCGAGTGATCTTCCTCGCCGACGGCCGCCTCGTCGACGAGATGCGCGAGCCCACGGCGGAAGCGGTCCTGGACCGCATGCGGCGTTTTCCCGGGGGGAACCCCCGGACCCCCGAATTCGACGCCAAGGGCCGGACGAGCTGAGCGACGGCTCCCACCGCTCCGCAGGCCACCCCTTCCGCTCCGGACCAGGACCGACCATGTTCCGCACCGCCCTGCGCAACCTCCTCGCGCACAAAACCCGGCTGATGATGACCGCGCTCGCGGTCCTCCTCGGCACCGCCTTCGTCTCCGGCACGCTCGTCTTCAGCGACTCCGTCGGCAGCGCGTTCCGCGCCAAGACGGCCAAGAGCCTCGACGACGTCGCCGTCTCCGTGACCCCCGGCCCGCCTCGCACCGGCTCCAAGGACGGCGTCCTCGACGCGGGGGTGGTCGACAAGGTCCGCGCGCTGCCCGGCGTCACCTCCGTACGTCCCTCGGTCGGTGGCGTCGTCACCGTCGCCGACAAGCACGACAACCCCGCGGGCAGCGAGTGGGGCAGCTCCGGCGCCAACTACGTACCGGGCGAGGACGGCCAGGACAGCCGCTATCCGCTGAAGTCCGGCCGGGGGCCCGCGGCCGCCGGTGAGATCGTCCTCGACACCAAGACCGCGGAGAAGACCGGCGCGAAGCTCGGTGACACCGTGCGGTTCGCGATCGACGGGCCGGTCATGACCAAGAAGCTGGTCGGCACGGTCGCCACGGACGACCCGCGGGTGGGCGCGGGCGGCAGCCTCGCGCTCTTCGACACCGCCACCGCGCAGAAGCTCTTCGGCAAGCCGGGCGAGTTCGGCGAACTCGTCGTCTCCGCCGCCCCCGGCAACGACCAGAACGCGCTGACCCGCGAGGTCAGGGCCGCCCTGCCCGCCGGCTTCGAGGCGCAGAGCGGCAAGGAGCTGGCCGCGCAGCAGGCCAAGGCCATCGACCGGGAGACCAGCTCGATCCGGAAGACGCTTCTCGTCTTCGCCGGCATCTCGCTGTTCGTCGGCGTCTTCATCATCGCCAACACCTTCACCATGCTCATCGCCCAGCGCACCCGGGAGATCGCGCTGCTGCGCGCGGTGGGTGCCTCGCGCCGTCAGGTCGTGCGGTCCGTGCTGGTCGAGGCGGGCCTGCTGGGGCTGGTCGCCTCCGCAGCGGGCTTCCTCCTCGGCCTCGGCATAGCCGTCGGCCTGCGGTCGGTGCTCAACGTGGGCGGCGCCGAACTCCCCGACGGGCCCCTCGTCGTGGAGCCCACCGCCGTCGCGTCCGCCCTCGGCGTCGGCGTCCTGGTGACCGTCCTCGCCGCGTGGCTGCCGTCCCGCAAGGCCGCGCGGATCGCGCCGGTCGAGGCCCTCGCCGCCGTCGACCAGGCGCCCGCGCCCCGCGGCCTCGTCGTACGCAACTCCATCGGCGCCGTCCTCACCGCCCTCGGCGTGGCCGCCATGCTGCACGTCACCACCCTGCGCGACAGCGGTGGACTGACCATCGCCATGGCGGGCTCCGCGCTCACCCTCGCGGGCGTGATCGTGCTGGCGCCGCTGCTCTCCCGCCCGTTCGTCGCCCTTTTCGGCAAGGTGACCGGCCGGCTGACCGGCATCAGCGGCAAGCTCGCCAAGGAGAACGCGCTGCGCAACCCGCGCCGCACCGCCGCCACCGCCTCCGCGCTGATGATCGGCCTCACCCTGATCACGGGCCTGACGGTGACCGCCGTCTCGGCCGACCAGGGCGTGGACCGGATGGGCAAGCAGGACCTCACCGCCGACTACAAGGTCAGCTCGACCAGTTACCTCGGCCTCTCGCCCGACGTGGCCAAGAAGCTCGCCGGACAGCCCGGCGTCGCCGCCGCGGTCCCGCTGCGCATGGCCGGCTTCCAGTCGGACGGCGAGCCCACCGGCATCCAGACCGGCGACCTCGCCGCCCTCGGCGAGATCACTGACCTGCGCGTGACCAGCGGCTCCCTCGCGGACGTGCGTGGCAAGGACACCGTCGCCGTCTCCCAGCCGTACGCCGAGAAGCACGGTCTGAGGATCGGCTCCACCCTGCCGATGGACTTCTATCGCGGCGGCACCGCGAAGCCGCGCGTCGTCGCGGTCTACGCCGAGAACGACGTACTCGTCGAGACCCTCGCCGCCCCCGCCCTCGTCGACCCGCTCCTCGACCGCGTACGCGACGACGCCGTCTACCTCAAGGCCGCCCCCGGCCGGGCGGCCGAGCTGCCCGCCGAGGTCAAGAAGACGATGGGCGGCAACCCCATCATCAAGGTCGAGAGCCAGGACGACCTGCGCCGTGAGTCGGCGGGGAGCATCGACTCGGTCCTCTACATGCTCTACGGGCTGCTCGGCATGGCCGTCGTCATCGCCGTCATCGGCGTCGTCAACACCCTGGCCATGTCGGTCTTCGAGCGCACCCGAGAGATCGGCATGCTCCGCGCGATCGGCCTCGCCCGCACCGGCGTCAAGCGGATGGTCCGCCTGGAATCCGTCATGATCGCGATGTTCGGCGCGGTCCTCGGCGTGGCCGTGGGCACCTTCCTCGCCTGGTCCGGCGGCCACCTCCTCCGCTCGTCCTTCCCCACGTACGAGATGGTCGTGCCGTGGGCTCGCATCGCGGTCTTCCTGCTGCTGGCGCTGGCGGTGGGCGTCCTGGCGGCGGTGTGGCCGGCGCGGCGGGCTTCGCGGCTGAATGTGCTGGAGTCGATCGGGTCGCAGTGATCCGATTCCTTACGGGATCGGGGGGGGGGGGGGGGGGAGGGGGGGGGGGGGGGGGGGGGGCGGGGGGGGGGGGGTGGGGGGGGGGGGGGGGGGGGGGGGGGGGGGGTGGGGAGGGAGGGCGAAAGGGAGAGAGAAGGC
>NZ_JBVHLW010000019.1:0-124328 GCF_055558795.1 Streptomyces sp. NPDC025618
ACCCTGGTCGACCCCTACCGCGAGCACCTGCGCCAGCGCCGGGCAGAGAACCCAGCCGTGCCCGTCACCCACCTCCTGCACGAGATCAGACAGATCGGCTACACCGGCAGTGCGAACCTGCTGGTCCGCTACATCAGCCAAGGCCGCGTCGAGGCCGACCACGCCACCCTCTCCCCGCGCAAAGCCACCGGTCTCCTCCTCGCCGACCCCGCCCATCAAGGCGGCGAGCAACGCGTCCTGCGTGACCAACTCGCCGCAGCCTGCCCGGAGATGACCTCCCTTTCCACCCTGGTCAGCGAGTTCGCCCGCTTGCTGTCCCCTTCACCGGACAACGCAGAGGCCCTGACCGGCTGGATTACCCGGGCACAGGATGCCGACCTGCCCTTCCTTCACTCCTTTGCCACCGGCCTCGAACGCGACCGGACCGCCGTCGACGCGGCACTGACCCTGCCCCACCACAACGGCCGCACCGAGGGCGTCAACAACAAGATCAAACTCCTCAAGCGGCAGACCTACGGCCGGGCCGGCTACCGACTCCTCCGCCACCGCATCCTGCTCAACTGAAAGGATCAACAGCTACGAAAATCTTGGAAGACCCGAAAGCTTTACAGACCCCCCACCGTCGGAGATACCGGCCATGGCCCAGGCATGGGCCACGGTCACCTCCCGACTCGAGGCACTACGCGAACCGTTCAACGCCCACGCAGCCGACCCCGGGAACTGGGCCGGAACGTTCGAGGAGTTCACCGGACTTCTCCAAGGATGGGCCGAAGTGGTCCACCAAGCCCGCCGCCGCGGATGGGGACTGATCGGACTGGCGATCTGAGCGCCCCGGCAGCAGAGACATCACGCAGCCGGAGGAAACACCACAGGCGCCGGTGGAGGCACCGAAGAGCCATCCAGCGACGCACGCTGAACAGCCTTGACCAGCCGTCGGCTGTGGGCCCAGACCGCCGCCCTCGCCCGCACCGGGGACCGCCCCGTGCGCTGTGCCAGGACGGCGCCCAGCACCAGCCGCCGGGCGCCGAACACATCGGCGTACGCGGCCCACAGGACGTTGCCACCCGCGGGGGTGCTGGTGCCGGTCTTCAACCCGACGACTCCGTACTGGCCGAGAAGCCGATTCGTGGTGTGAGCCTCGCCCCGGCCCTCGGGAAGGGAGACGGACGGAATGGCGACGACGGCCCGGAACACGTCGTCCCGCATGACTTCGCGGGCCAGGGCGAGCAGATCGACGGCGGTGCTGGTGTTCCCGGTATCCATGCCGCAGGAGCCGGTGAAGACCGTACGGGTCATGCCGAGGGCGGCGGCAGCATCGTTCATGCGGCGCACGAAGGCCGCTTCGGAACCGGCCGTCCAGCGAGCGAGGAGCCTGGCGATGTTGTTACCCGACGGGATCAGCATGAATTCGAGCAGCTGCCGGAGGGAAAGCTCCTGCCCTTCCACGACAGGCACGACCGACTCGATCGGCGAGTCCGACTCCTCGGCGGCGATCCGGTCGATACGGACCATGGGCCCGGCGTCCTGAAGGCTCAGCGGGTGTTCCCGCAGGATCACGTACGCGGTCATCACCTTCGTGATGCTCGCGATGGGCACCGGCATCTGCTCGCCGACCGTGCCGAGACTGCCGACCCCGGCTATCTCCAAGCTCGCCTGGCCCTCATGAGGCCAGGGCAACTCGGTCGTCGGCCCGATGCGGTGCGCGCCGGCGAGTGCGGCGTCGCCGAGCCGGCAGGCAGCGCCCCAGAACCGCTCGGGAAGACCGGTCGCTCGGCGGAGGAGCGGCCCACGGTCATGGCCGACGGCCGGACCTCCGTCAAAGGAGTCCACGCCGCTGATCACCGCCTGCAGGCTCACCGGCGCCCCGACGCCGTCACTACGAAACGGGCCAGCATGCCGACGACCAGGATCGTCACGCCAAGGCACAACCCGATCGCGCCGAGCACGCCGGCGGGCTGCCACGATTCACCCGCTGCCGAGTCCGCGGCGAAGGCGCCGATGATCAGCAATACGGATGCGATGACGGCGACTGCGCCGACAACCCAGACTGCGCGGAACACTCCGATCTGCGCGCGGGAGGCAACGGCACGCCAGCGGATCTGATCAGAGGCTGTGGTGTCGGAGGTGTTCACGGGTTGGCTCCTCGAATTCGTGCGAGTGCTGAAGGGTGCACATCGAAGAGTGCCCGCGGAACGCATCGGAATCTGGGCCACCGTGTATCGGCATCCGCTCTGCTGTGTAACAGTGCTGTAGGGGTACCGGCATCCGGAATGTCCCCATGCCGAAAGAGATCAGCGGGTCCCAGCGCCGACCGCACGGGGCGACGCTGCTACCCACCGTTCCGAGTCACCCCTGACGGGCTTCGGTCACCACCTCCCGTATCCCCCGTGCCGTACGGGGTCCCTGCGATGTCACATGCTCGACCACGCGATCCAACCAGGCCGCGTCGCCGAACCTGCCGATCTCGTCTGCGTCGGTCATCTGACGGAGCAGTTCTTCCAGCCAGACGAGTTGAGCAGGGCTGTACCAGCCGGGGTGGAGGTCGAAGGGGGCCAACCAGTCCTCGTACGGGTGGCGCAACGTCATGTTCAGATAGCCCCTGCCGCGCCCTTTCCATGGGCCCGGCAGCCCGCGGAGAAGTGTGAACCCGCCGTACATCCCCTTGGAAGGGTATTTGGCACCCAACGTGAAGCGGCTGACCAGCATGATCCTCGACCAGGGGATCAGCTGCCCCTCGGAGTCCCGCGCGTGCTGGTACAACCCGTCGGTGCGGAACTCCAGCCAGGTACCGCCCGGCTGTTGGCAAGATCCCACCACCCAGTGGCTGTCGGTCCGTTGCAGCGGCCCCAGAGATGCGCTGTTGACACTCATCCGCACATTCGATCACATGCGCCATCCCGGGCAGCCCCCTTCATCCGCATCCGTCGCGTGATCCGCACGGCACCCCCACCCCGCATGAACGGCACAGGGCAACGTCAGTCGCTCAGTTCACGCCACTTTCGCCACCCCCGCAGGTAAATAAATCGAACACACACGGCAAAACATGTAGCCTCCATCCGTTTCCTTCACGCCTGACAAAGGACAGCAAAAGCTGTGAAGACGATCCGGAAGACCGCCATGGCAGTGACCAGCGCCGCTCTGGTCATGGGCCTGGCGGGGTGTGGCAGCGGCAGTGACAGCAAGGCGTCGGACGGCAACGGCGGCCGCTCCGGCGACGCGGCGGTCGGTCAGCGGGCCGACGCGCCCGCCGTGCTGAAGGCGGCGCTGGCGAAGATGGCCCAGCAGAATTCGTACCGGACCGTCGAGACGGGGAAGTCCGGCAGCGAGCCCGAGTCCCGCGCCGAGATCGCGTTCCAGAACGAGCCCGAAGCCACCGAGACGAAGACGTCCGGGGAGAAGTCGGAGAGCACCCACCTCCTGTCCATCGGCGACGTGATGTACATCGCCACGAGCGACATCCCGGGCAAGTCCTGGTACACCATGGACGAACTCGACTCCGCTCCTAAGACGCCGGCACCGTCCGGCGAGAAGCTCAAGGAGAACCCCCGTCGGCGCGTGCAGGGCTCCATGAAGAAGTGGGTCAGCGCGCTGCTGGCCGTCTCCAAGGATCTCCGGCACACCGGCCGCGAGACGGTGGCCGGCCGCGCCACCGACCATTACCGGGGGACGGTCGTCCTCGCGGACCTGGAGCACTACGAGGGTCCGGCCATGACGAAGGACTACCGGGACCTGTACCTGCTGCAGACCAAGAAGTCCGGCATGGACAAGACGGAGATCGACGTCTGGGTCGACAAGGACGGTCTCATCGCCAAGGAAGAGGAGAAGGGCAGGTCCCCCAAGGGCAACGAGCGGATCACCGAGGAGTTCTCGGACTACGGCGTCGATCCCAAGATCAAGGCGCCCGACCGCAAGGACGTCGCCGCATGGTCGGAATACGTGGCCGCGGCCGGCAAGAACCGCCGCCACGGCTGAGACGAGAGGGACGCGGGGCGCCGCACGCGACGGTACGCCCCGCGCCCGGACCGGCGTCGCCACAAAGCCGCAGGGCGGGTCACCGGCAAGCACACCCCGATCGAGCTTGCGATTTCACGGGAGTGCCCGTTCGAGGAGCCCGGCTTCGCCGTCCCTCGAAAAGGTAAGCAAATGCCCTGGCGCACCCCGCACGCCACCGCGAATCCCCAGGTGAACAACCTCCACCGCGTTTCCGGCAGGCGCAGTTGTTTTGCCGGGTTGCGTTCCACTTCCCGGCACGCCGTAGCTGAGGCTCAGCTCATCAGGTTTTCCTACTCATCGCCGGGACGTCCATGGCGAAGGGAACCTCGTGACGACACCATCGGAACAGCAACAAACCGAAGCCCAGGCCCAGTTGAGCCTCAGCACCGCGGCCGCCCGCAATCTGGCGACGACCACCAAGTCCATACCTCAGATGCAGGGCATCAGCTCCCGCTGGGTGACCCGCATGCTGCCCTGGAACGAGGTCGGCGCCGGTACGTACCGCGTCAACCGGCGGCTGACCTACACCGTGGGACGGGGACGGGTGAGCTTCGTCAAGACCGGCGCGGACGTCCGCGTCGTGGCCTCGACACTCACCGAAGTGCCCCCGCTGCGCGGCTTCCAGGAGGAGAGCCTCCTCAACGAGCTGGCCTCGCGGTTCGCCCAGCGGGACTTCGAGCAGGGTGACGTGCTCGTCGAGGCCGGGCAGCCGATCGAAGAGGTCTTCCTCATCGCGCACGGCAAGCTCAGCAGGTTCGGGACCGGCAAGTACGGCGAACCCACGGTGCTCGGCGTGCTCGCCGACGGCGACCACCTCGGTGAAGAGGCCCTCCGGGAGGAGGAGCCGAGCTGGGACCACACGGTCAAGGCCACCACCAACGGCACCGTCCTCGCCCTGCCCTGGGCGGTCTTCCGGCAGCTCCTCGGCCGCTCCGAGGCGCTGCGCGGCCAGATCGACAACTACCTCAGCACCCATCAGCAGTCGGTCAACAAGAAGGGCGAGGCCGACGTCGAGCTGGCCTCCGGGCACGTGGGTGAGCCCGAACTCCCGGGCACCTTCGTCAACTACGACCTCACGCCCCGCGAGTTCGAGCTGAGCGTCGCGCAGACCGTGCTCCGCGTGCACAGCAGGGTCGCCGACCTCTACAACGACCCGATGAACCAGGTCGAGCAGCAGCTGCGGCTCACCATCGAGGCGCTCCGCGAACGCCAGGAGCACGAGCTCGTCAACAACCGCGAGTTCGGGCTGCTGCACAACGCCGACTACGACCAGCGCATCTCCACCCGCTCCGGCCCGCCCACGCCCGACGACCTCGACGAGCTGCTGAGCATGCGGCGCAGCACCCGGATGATGTTCGCGCATCCGCGCGCCATCGCCGCCTTCGGCCGTGAGTGCAACAAGCGCGGGATCTACCCCGACAGCGTCCAGGTCAACGGGCACCTCGTGCCGGGCTGGCGGGGTGTGCCGATCTTCCCCTGCGGCAAGATCCCCATCAACGGCGGAGGCCACAACATCTCCTCCGTCCTCGCCCTGCGCACCGGCGAGGAGGACCAGGGGGTCATCGGCCTGCGCAAGACCGGGCTCCCCGACGAGTACGAACCCGGCCTCAACGTACGGTTCATGGGCATCAACGACCAGGCCGTCATCTCCTACCTCGTCAGCACCTACTACTCGGCGGCCGTCCTGGTCCCCGATGCCATCGGCATCCTGGAGAACGTCGAGGTCTCCCGGCACCGTGACTGACCCGTCCGCCGCCCCGCCGTTGCGGCGGGCAGGAACGTAAGGAGACCCGGTTGTCACTGCTCTCCCGCGCCTTCTCCACCGCGGCCACCCATGAGCTCGCCGGCCTGGTGACCGCGCTGCCGGCCCACCAGGGGCACACCGCCCCCGCCACACTGACGCCCCCACCCCGCCGGGTGCCGGCCGGATTCCCCGCCGGTCCCACCGGTCTGGGGACGTCCGCCGCCCGAATATCACCTGCGGCCGCGCCGCCCCGATCGGAGCCCGTACGACCGGCGGCGGGCGGGCCGGTACCCCCGCTCTACTGCCCGCCCGCCGTCCGTGACGACCCCGCCCTCGCGAAGGAGGTGAACGACCGTCTGGTCGCCTGGGCCGCCGACGTCGGCATCTACCCGGGCCGGTCGGAGGAGCTGCGGGCCACCGACTTCGGGCGGCTGCTGATGCTCACCCACCCCGACACCGACGATCCCGACCGGCTGCTCGCCGCCGCCAAGTGCGGGCTCGCGGAGTGGTCGGCCGACGACCACTACTGCGACGAGGAGTCCGCCGGGGCCGACCCGCGGGCGCTCGGCCCCCGGCTGTGCGTCGCCAACGCCGCCGTGGACCCCGCCCACCTCCCGCTGCGCTACGCCCCGGAGCTGGAACGGGCCATGCGCGAGGACCCCGTCCTGACCGCCCTGCGCTCGGCGCTGGACCACATCGCCCGCTATGCCACCCCCGCCCAGCTCGGTCGGCTCGCCCACGAGATGTCCGCCCTCTTCGCCGGCTTCAACGCCGAGGCGGGCTGGCGCACCGCCGAGCGCGTGCCCCCGGTCTGGGAGTACCTCGTCAACCGCCAGTGCAACAGCTTCCTGCCGATGACCGCTCTCGTCGACGCCGTCGGCGGCTACGAGGTCCCCGCCGCCGAGTACTACGACCCCCGGGTGCGCCGCGCCTTCAGCATGGCCTGCACCGCCGCCACGCTGGTCAACGACCTCTATTCGATGGCACGCGAGAACGCCGGTCCCGGGCTGGAGTTCAACCTCCCGACGGTGATCGCGGCCGAGGAGAGGTGCGGGCTCGAAGAGGCCGTTCGCCGCAGCGTCCTCGTCCACGACGAACTCGTCCACGGCTTCGAGGCCGAGGCCGCCGTCCTCGCCGCCGACGGCTCGCCCGCGCTGCGCCGCTTCCTCACGGGCACCTGGGCCTGGCTCGGCGGGAACCGCGAATGGCACAGCACCACCCCACGCTACAACGCGGCATGACCGCCGCGCGGAACAGAGGAGTTCCCCATGGCCTCGACGACCGAACCCACCGCCAAGGTCCTCCGCACCCCCTACCAGAAGTCCGTCGCGGCGTACTGGGACAGTGAGCAGGCACTCCCTACTGGGAGCTCCGGGCGAAGTCCTCGGTGGCGACCGGGATCGAGGAGTCGTTCCTGACCGCCTACAAGGAGGGCAGCTTCCACTATCTCCTGACAGCGGCGGACTGCATCTGATCCACCCTCACGAGTCCCCGGTGCCGGGTTCCTCCTCCGGCGCCGGGGACCACTGGCTGCGGCTGTTCGAGTGGTTCCGCGATGTTTGCCGGAGGAGCAGCAGAATGTCCACCGCCACGTCGGCGTAGCGACGTATTACGATCCTGACATTTGCGGCGTGCGGCATCAGCAGCTAGGGGAAAGCGCATGGCAGTAGGGCGTCCCGTCCGCTATTCGCCTGAAGTCGAGCCCCCTGAGCCACGGTTCGAGGACAGTCAGCAGGAGGTCATCGACACCATTACGGAGTTCGAGCGGAACTCCGTGCGCTCCGAGGGCGAAAACCGTGCCGTCCGCTTCGCCCACGCCAAGGCATACGGGCTGGTCAGAGGAACTTTTGAGATTCTGGACGGCATCGCACCGGAGTACGCCCAAGGCATCTACGCACGCCCCGGGACCCACGACTGCCTCGTACGGTATTCCAACGGCCTCTCGCACCTGGGAGCCGACGGCAGTCTTGGGAATGTGGTCGGCATGGCGACCAAGGTCTTCGGCATCGAGGCGGAAACCGCGCTGCAGGACGAGCCACGGACGCGGACCATGGATTTCAACATGATCAACGCTCCGGTCTTCTTCTGCAACACCGCTGCTCACTACCGCTTCCTGGCCAGAGTGTTCATCGACCTCCCGAAGTACCGGGCGAACGGGAAAAAGGGAAACCATCAGCTGTTCCACGACTGGGTCACCGGTTACGGAACGCTTCCGCCGGAGGACTGGGCATGGGACGAGCTCGGCGCCCTGCTCCGGGTCGGCATGCAGGCGCGCTGGCAGAATCTGCTGCTGTCGACCTTCTGGTCGATGGGGGCCGTGCGCCATGGGGACCACATCGCGAAACTGCGTATCAGGCCGACAGAAACGTCCGCGGCCGCCGTCGAGGTCCGCGATCTCGACCCGTCGGACCATGCCGAGGTGTTCCGGCCCGCGCTGGTGAAGGAGGTGGCCCGTCACGGATGCGAGTTCGACTTCCAGGTGCAGTTGTGCAGATCACTGGAGGACATGCCGGTCGACGACCTCACCGTCGAGTGGCCCGAAAGCCTCTCCCCCTTCGTCACGGTCGCCCGTCTCCGTTTCCCGCAGCAGGACATCGGCGGCGACGACAATCTGACGGCAGCCGACGGCATCTCGATCACGCCGTGGCGGTGCGCCGCTGAGCATGCCCCCGTCGGGAGTATCCAGCGACTACGCAAGGAGGTCTACCGGCGTTCGTCCATCGAACGGCACCGCCTGAACGGACAGGTGCGGGCCGAGCCGGACCATGCCTCCGATCTGCTCGCGCCGTCTGCTGTCGCTCACGTCACGCCGCACGAAGGAGAATCCTCATGACCGAGCCGGACTACGTTCCGATCTCGTCCGATGTCTCGGCAGCCGAGATCAGCAAATGGACGCAGCCCTCCCGTCGGCAGACCGACGGCATGGGCCTGCGGGTGGGCGACAAGGCCGAGTTCACGCTGGTGGCACCCGTCAGGCCGGGCGGGGCGGAGATCTTCCGCGAGCGGGCCGAAAAGGCCCAGGTCGAGGCTGCCTACTGGGAAGGCCGTCTGGGCACGGTGCACGACCTGCGCGTCTGCCTGATCAATGAGGAAACGCAGATCCTGTTCGCCGCCACGTACAGCGACGAGTTCAACCCTTACGTGGTGGATGTCATCAATTTCGCCACACCGTGGATCGATCACATGTTCACCGACGTCGCCGAAGGGTACCCGGGCCTGAAATCGCCCGACGCGCTCGCCTACATCGCCAAGCACCAGGTCGAGGCCAGTGTCTGGTACGGGTCCAACGCGGAAGCCACTGTGCGTGATATCGGCCGCGGGCAGAAGGCCCTGGCCGCCCTGGACGAACTTCTCGACGCCACGCAGGCATGAACGCACCGGAGGGCCAGGCGCCCCGCCTCGAGCTCGGGGACATCCAGGGGACAGTGCTCAGGCCGCCACCGGGAGCGTGCCACGGGGTGTACCAGCTCTACCGGATCGACGACCCGGCAGCGGCCAGAGCCGCATTGCGGAGCGTTCTTCCCTCCGTCACCCCGGCCACCGACACGGAAACACCGCGCCCTTTCACCTTCAATATCGCCTTCACCTGCGCCGGGCTGCAGGCCCTCGGCGTCCCGGAGGTTTCCCTGGCGAGCTTTCCACAGGAATTCCGGGCCGGCATGGCCGCACGCAAGGACGTCCTGGGCGATACCGGCGCGAGCGATCCCGCGCACTGGGTACGGCCGATGGGCACCGAAGACGTACACATCGGGATTGTCATCATCACCACGGCCGAAGAGGAACTCAAGCAGCCGCTCGACATCGCCGCCGGCCTCAAGGGCGTGTCCCGGATCTATCGGCGCGATGTCTACGTCCCGCCCAGCGGCCGTGAGCATTTCGGTTTCCGGGAGAGCATCGGCGGCCCGTACATCATCGGCAGCGGCACCGAGGCCCTGCCGGGCCAGGACCACGTCATGCCCGGCGAGTTCATTCTCGGCCATGAGGACGAGTCGGGCCGGATCCCTCCCATGCCGTCCCCGGAGATCCTCGGACTCAACGGAACCTATGTCGCCTTCCGGCAATTCGCCACAGACGTCGCCGCGTTCCGCAGCTACCTCAGAGAACACGCCCGCTCACCCGACGACGAGGAACTGCTCGCGGCCAAGATGGTCGGCCGCTGGCGCAGCGGAGCACCTCTCGCGCTCGCGCCGGAACGGGACGACCCCGAACTGGGTGCGGACCCGCGGCGCAACAACGACTTCGCCTACCACGAGAGTGACCCTGACGGCCTTCGGGTGCCGCACGGCGCCCATATCCGCCGGGTCAATCCGCGCGACTCCCTCTCAGGTGGCATCGTCGACACCAGGATCCACCGGATGGTGCGGCGCGGTGCCCTCTACGGCCCACCCTTGCCCGAGGGACGGACCGACGACGACGGGGCCGAGCGGGGCCTGTTCTTCATCTTCATGGGCGCGGACCTTGCCCGCCAGTTCGAGTTCATCACGCAGGTATGGATCAACAACGGTGATTTCGCCGGCCTGGGGCACGCGAAGGACCCGTTCGTCGGCAACAACGACGGCACCGGAGCCCACACCATTCCGGCCAAGCCCGTACGAAGGCGCCTGACAGGGCTGCCCAGTTTCGTCACCGTACGAGGCGGCGAATACTGCTTCATGCCCGGCCTGAGAGCACTTCAATGGCTCGCTGCCGAGCGTTGAGCCCCGTGTATGCGTCCGCGGTGTTCACGGGCCCGCGTGACGGGTGATCAGGTCCAGGAGACGGCGTACGGCCGCGTCCGCGTCGGGGCGGTGCACGGCCGCGACGGTCGTCCGCAGGTGCGGTGACGCTCTTCGGAGGGGTACGAAGGCGATCCCGGGGATGGGGAAGTCGCGCAGGTCCTCCGGCAGGAGGCTCACGCACAATCCGGCGGCGACGTAGCCGAGCAGACCGGTGAGGTCGTCGGCCCCGGCGCGGCGGCGGGGTATGAACCCTGCTTCCCTGCACGCCAGTTGGGCTTGATGCGCGAGCCCAGGGAGGGCGGTTCCGCTGGGGAGTACGAAGTCGTCCTCGCGGAGCTCCTCCAGGTCGATCACATCGGCTCCGGCCAGCCGGTGTTCGTACGGCAGGGCCGCGACGATGCGCTCGACGGCGAAGTCGTGGACGGCCAGGTCGTCCGTGACCGGCGAAGGGTCGCGGATGAACGCGAGGTCCAGGGCGCCCGAGCGGACCATGTCGGCGAGTGCGGCGCCGGCGTCCTGGTGCAGGTGGACGCGCAGGCCGGGGAGTTCCTCGGCGGCGGCTCGCAGCAGGCCGGGCAGGTGGCGGTGGCTGAGGATGCTCACATACCCCACCCGCACGTCGCCCTCCAGGCCGCGCGCGACGCGCCGCACGCGCTCGACGACGGCGGACTGGGTGTCCAGCAGCCGCCGCGCCTCCACGGCGAAGGCCGCGCCCGCGGGGGTGAGGCGCAGGTCGCCCGGCCTGCGGTCCAGGAGGGTCACCCCCAGGCCGCGCTCCAGGCGCTGCATCGCCTGGCTGAGCGGGGGCTGGCTCATCGAGAGACGCTCGGCCGCCCGTCCGAAGTGCTTCTCCTCGGCGAGGGTCAGGAACTGCTCCAGCAGGCGTTTCGTGAATTCCATATGCCCAAGGATATCGAATGCGCATGCAACATATATTGGACAGACATTGGCCTCATGGAGTGCAGTGGTTCCAAGCGCTGAGCGGATGGATCCGCTCCCCGCCCTGACAGGCACAGGCGTCTCCAAGGAAGCCACTCATGCACATGCACGATGTCGCCCAGCTGTTCACCACCCCGCTGGACGCTCCCGCTTTCGCCCCCACGCGGTACCGGTTCACCGACCGCGAATACCTGAACATCACCTACCGCACCGACCCCGAGGCCCTGCGGCGGGTCGTTCCCGAGCCCCTCTCTATTCCCGAGCCTCTGGTGCGGTTCGAGATCATGCGCATGCCCGACGTGACCGGTCTGGGCGACTACACGGAGGCGGGCCAGGTCATTCCCGTCGAGTACGAGGGTGAGCGCGGCGAATACAACCTCGCGATGTACCTCGACAGCGTGCCGGCGATCTCCAGCGGCCGGGAGCTGAGCGCCTACCCGAAGAAGGCCGGCTCGCCCAGGCTCCACGTCGACTCCGACACCCTGGTCGGCACCCTCGACTACGGTTCGCTGCGCGTGGCCACCGCCACCATGGGTTACAAGCACCACCCGATGGACCTGGAAGAGGCCCGGGCGGAGATCTGCGTGCCCACGTTCATGGTCAAGGCGGTGCCCGGCTACGACGGCCGGCCGCGCATCTGCGAACTGGTCCGTACCCAGATCACGGACATCACGGTGAAGAGCGCCTTCCGCGGCCCCGCCCGCCTGGAGCTCCACCCCCACGCGCTGGCGCCGCTCGCCGACCTGCCCGTACGCGAGGTCGTCGCCGCCAGCCACATCCTCACCGACCTCACCCTGAGCCCGGCCACGGTCGTCCACGACTACCTCGCCCACTGAGCAATCCGGAAGGCGGTGCACACACCATGGACACACACGTCATGAACGCACACACCACGGACGCGCCCACCCCCTACCGACGGGCGACCGTCATCGGCGGCGGCGTGATCGGGATCTCCTGGACCGGGCTCTTCCTCGCCCACGGCATGGACGTCGTCGTCAGCGACCCGCGGCCGGACGCGCGGGACCAGGTCCTGGCCGGTCTGGCCGAGATCGCCCCGGCCCTGGCCGAACTCGGTCTGCCCATCGATGATCTGACGGCGCGTCTCCACTTCGAGGCCGATCTGGCCACCGCGGTCGCGGACGCCGACGTCGTGCAGGAGAACGGCCCCGAGCGCCTGGCCGTGAAGCAGGAGATCTGGCAGACCGTCGAGCAGGCCGCCCCCGCCCACGCGCTGCTGGCCACCTCGACCTCCGGAATCCCCGCCACCGCGATCGCGCGGGCGATGCGGCAGCCGGAGCGCCTGGTCGTCGGCCACCCGTTCAACCCGCCGCACCTCGTACCGCTCGTGGAGATCGTCCCCGGCGAGCGGACCTCCGCGCAGGTCCTGTGCCAGGCCCGTGACTTCTACGCGGCGCTCGGCAAGAAGCCGCAGATCCTGCGCAAGGAGATCCCCGGCTTCGTCGCCAACCGCCTGCAGTCGGCGCTCTTCCGCGAATGCGTGCACCTGGTGTCCGAGGGCGTGGTGACCGAGGCGGAACTCGACGAGATCGTCACCGACTCCATCGGCCTGCGCTGGGCCGCCGCGGGCCCCTTCCGCACCTTCCACCTCGGTGGCGGGCCCGGCGGCCTGCCGCACTTCATCCAGCACCTCGGGCACGCCATGGAAGCGGCCTGGCCCGGCCTCGGCAGCCCCGCCTTCGACGAGCCCACCGTCGCCCTGCTGACCGAGCAGGCGGAGCAGGCGTTCGGAAACGTGCCCGTCGGCGAACTGGCCGCCCGGCGCGACCGCGCGCAGATCGCCCTGATGCGCGCCCTCGCCGAGACCCCCGACACGTACGCCCAGGCATGACCGTCCGGAAAGGCAGCACGATGCTCACCGACAAGATCAAGGCCGCGCTCGACAAGCCGGTCACCGGCGAGGCCGGCGACGACTTCGACATCCACGCCGCGCTGGACGACGTCCTCGGCGGCGTCGGCATGAGCGAGCAGGACGCCGGCGGCACGGTCTCCTTCACCGGCGCCGACCCCATCGTCCCCTCCGCCCTGCGGCTGGCCGCCGCTCCCGCCCTCGGCCTGACCGCCAAGTCCGTCGCCCTGGCCAGGCTGTGGCAGCACCGCGGTGGCCCCGGCCAGGACATCAGCATGGACCTGCGCAAGGCCCCGCACCGGCTCTGCCCGTTCTACGACGCCAAGTGGGAGAAGCTCAACGGCTACCCGGTCGTCGCTCCCGACGACCCCTTCTCCCTCTCCTTCTACCGCGCGGGCGACGGCCGCTGGGTGATGCCGCTGAACGTCTACCCGGCACTGAAGTCCCGCACGTTGAAGCTGCTCGGAACCCCCGACGACGCCCTGGCCATCGCCGGCGCCATCGCCCGCTGGGACGGCGCCGAGCTGGAGCGGGCCGGCGCCGACGCGGGCGTCGTCATGCCGATGCTGCGCAGCACACGGGAGTTCCTCGACACCCGCCAGTACCGCGACGTCCTGGCCGGCATGCCGCTGATAGAGATCGAGAAGATCGGCGAGAGCGACCCCGAACCGCTGCCGCCCGGCGCCACCCAGCCCCTGGACGGGGTACGCGCCCTGGGCCTCGGCCACGTCATCGCCGGCGCCGCCATCGGCCGCACGATGGCCCAGCACGGCGCCGACGCGCTCAACATCTGGCGGCCCGGCCAGTTCGAGAACGACATCCTCTACTACACCGCCCAGGTCGGCGTCCGGTCCGCCACTCTCGACCACGCCCGCGACCCGCAGGCCGCGGCGGTCCTGCGTGAACTGCTCCGCGGCTCCGACGTCTTCTACGCCAACCACCGCGCCGGCTACCTGGAGCGCATGGGGCTGACCGCGCAGGAAGCGGCCGCGATCCGGCCCGGCATCATCCACACCACCGTCAGCCTGCACGGACAGCACGGCCCGTGGACCAACCGCGTCGGCTTCGACCAGACCGCCGGCTGCGTCAGCGGGATGATGAACCTCGAAGGCACCGACGACAACCCCGCGCTGCCCCCGATCAAGGTCGTCAACGACTACCTGGTGCCGTGGCTGGCCACCACCGGCATCATCGCCGCCCTGATGCGGCGCGCCACCGAGGGCGGCAGCTACCGCGTGCACGTCTCGCTGACCCGCGTCGCGCTGTGGATCCTCAGCCTCGGCGTCCTCGACAAGGACTACGCCCGCGAACTCGCCGGCACCGGTGAACGGCACGCCTACCTCGACCCGGACACCTTCACCGCCGACACCCCGTGCGGCCGCTACCAGGGCGTCACCGACCAGGTCGTCATGTCCCGGACGCCGGGCGCCTTCCGCACCGTCCTCGTGCCGCGTGGCTCGGGCCGCCCCGAATGGCTCACGCCCAGCAGCTGAACGTGCCGTGGGGGTCCGGCCTGCCCCGGCCGGGCCCCCACGCGAAGAGTCGCGTCATGTTCTTGACGGACATATATGTGGCCGGCGGCTGGCGGGACCCCCCTCGGTGGGCCCGCGTGTCCTCGGCCGCACGTGCCCTTCTGGTCACCTTCCGGGCCGGCGGCGAAGTACGGCGTAGCCGCTGAGTGAGGGATAAACGCCAGTGGGCGTTTGTGTTCCCGGCCCCGTGGATACCCCGCTCACATGGTCGCGGCCCGCGTCAATGACGTTCTTCCGGAAGCTGATGCCTTCATGCGCGCCGTGCGGGCGCGAAAGCCGCACGCCGGCACGTGGTGCGAGGCGTGGACGGTACGTGATGTCCTCGTCCACCAGACCGGGAACGCGGAGGAGCTGGCCCGGGTACTCGCCGCGCACATGGCCGGTGAGCCGGTCGAAACCCGGGGATTCGACCGCGAGGATCCGTACCGGTTCCTGTCCGACTCCGACCTGTGGTCGGCGTTCATCGCCCGCTGCGAACAACTCGTCGATGTCACCGAGGCCGCGGAACGCGACCTGCCGCCGGACACCGAGATCATCTGGACAGGTCGTGTGGTGCGGCCGGACTTCTTCGCCGAGCACATGCGGGAAGAGCTGGTGCTGCACCGCTGGGACTTGACAGGCGACGACAGTACGGCGGTGCGGGCGCTCACCGAACCGTGGATGACCGAGCACAGTGTGAACGAGGTCGGCCTGCCGCTCCTGCGCCGGGGCTCCGCCGCCCTGAACCTTGACACCGGCGGCCGGATCGAGGGACGTCTGCGCGTGCCCGGCACCGATGACGTCCTGATCACGGCCGACGCGAAGGGCACCACCATCGGCTTCGCGGCCCCCGAGGGCCCGGCCACCATCGAGAGCGACGCCGCCGTGCGCGCCCTTCTCCTGTGGGGGCGGCGCCCCGCGAACCCTTCGCGCTGGCGCAGCGACGCGGGACCGGCGACCCTGAAGGCCGTGCGGACCCTGCTGAGCGGCTACTGAGCCGCGTCTCCGCGGACGGCGCGGGCGCCGCGCTTCTCGCGACGGCGTGTGCGTCCACACGACCGTTCCCGCTCCGCCGAAGGCGGGCACATACGGCCCTATGACCACGCATTCACGGCACTCGGGCGTCCGTCGCCTGCCGTCCCCCGCGTCGGCCGCCGTCCTGTTCGTGATCACCACCGCATGCCTCATCTGGCTGCCGGCCGTCTTCCCGGCCCGAGCGGCAGCCGCTGGCGCGCCCGGCAAGGCGGGCGTTGTCACGTGTGAGGTGAGCGCCTACCTCAGCGACCTCTACGACACCGACCCCGCCGAAGGCAGGTTCTCCGCCCGGTTGTGGATATGGACCATCTGCCCGGACCGCCACGCCGATCCGCTCCCCCAGATCTCCTTCGCCAATGCCGACGACCCGCATACCTCCGACCCGAACATCATCGAGCAGGACGGACACGTGCTGGACCAGGTGCGGGTGCAGTCCAGCTTCCGGCAGGCGTGGGACGTACGGAACTTCCCGTTCGACCGCCACCGCGTCGAGGTGGTGCTGACCGCGCCGCAGGATGCGAACCACTTCCGCTTCACCGTGAACAACGCCGACGCCCAGGCCAACCCGGAGGCCCGTCCCGGGGGCTGGCGGCTGACCGGATTCCGGCTGGTCAGCGCGCCCAAGCACTACACCACCGCATACGGCGACACCAGCCTCAAGAACGGCAGCACCTACGACCAGGTGCACATCCAGATCGGCCTCGAGCGCACCGACCGCACCGTCTTCTGGAAACTGACCATTCCGCTGCACCTCGCCGTGCTCATCGCCGTCGCCACCTTCCTCGTCTCCTCCCGGCACGAGGAACTGGAGACGACCGCGCGGCTGGAGGGCATCCACAACAGGCTCGGGGTCCTGGGCGGCGGGCTGTTCGTCGTCGTCCTCAACATGCAGCAGGCCAACGACGTGGTCACCAGCGCCAACGGACTGACCCTCATCGACTGGCTCCACCTCGCCACGCTCGCCTTCCTCCTCCTCGCCGTGGCGGGTACGGTCCTGGCGTGGCGTTTCACGTCCCGGGGCGGCAGCGTCACCGAGGCGGAGCGGATCAGCCACCGGGGGGCCTGGTGCGGGCTCGCCGCGTACATCGTGACCTGCGGGGCGCTGGTGTTCCTGGCGGCCCACAGGTGACCGGTCGGCGACGACACGACAGGGCCGGGGGGCGATCGTGCTGATCAGGGCCGCACGGACCGACGAAGCCGCGATCCTGAGCGAGCTCGCGCTCCGGTCCAAGGCGTACTGGGGCTATGACGCGGCGGCCATGGCCACGTGCCGCGACGAACTCACCGTTTCCGCCTCGGCGCTCGCCGGAACCTCGGTGGCCGAGCAGGGCGGCCGGATCCTGGGTTTCGTCATCGTGGCAGGGAGTCCTCCGTCAGGGGCCTTGGACATGCTCTTCGTCGAGCCTGACGCCATCGGGAAGGGCGTCGGCCGAGCCCTGTTCGGGCACGCCACGGCCACCGCGGCAGAGCGCGGCTTCCGGCGCCTCACCATCGAAGCCGACCCCCATGCCGAGCCCTTCTACCTGGCCATGGGCGCCACGCGCATCGGCACCGTGCCGTCCGGCTCCCTGCCCGGACGATTCCTGCCGCTGCTCGCCGTCGCCCTCCGCTGACGCCAGGTTTCACACCGGGCCGCCGGCGCGCCCCACGTGCCGGCACCTCGGTTCTCGGCCAGTTCTCGTCTCCCGGGCAGAGAGTACTGCTGCGAGGCTGACGGGGGACGACCGCAGGGCGAACACCCGCGGTGTCACGGGAAGTTCAGGGGGAGCCATGGCTTATCTGGTGGAGTTGCCGGTCGGTGCGGCGGACGTGGTGAAAGTCGAGATCGTGGAGGTCGGGGAGGGGCTGGTCCAGGTCGCCCGGCCGGGCCGGATCGTGGCGCGTGCCACCCAGTCGCTGGGCGACATGCTGTCCGGCGTCCGGCCTGTGGCGGAGCATTTCGTCGAGGGCTTTCGCAGCATGGCCCACGCGCCGGACGAGATCGCGATCGAGTTCGGCGTGTCCCTGTCCGCCGAGGCCGATGTGGTCATCTCCAGCACGGCGGCTCAGGCCAACTTCAAGGTCTCCCTCACCTGGCAACGACCGCCCACCGGCGATATGGATCCCGTCGCGGACGGCCCGGCCGCGGACGGCAGACGCTGATGCCGTTACCTCCGGGGGCCGTGGCGAGAACCGGTCCCAAAGCCCTGGACGCCGCCGTGCTGCGGATCCGCGACGCGCAGGGCGCCGCGGTGGGCCTGGGCTTCCTGGTCACCGCCGACCGGGCGCTGACCTGCGCACATGTGGTCTCCGCCGCACTGGGCCTGCCCGCGGGCGCCCGGCCGGACGCCTCCGCGCACCTTGTGGTGGATCTGCCACTGCTGGCCGGCTCCGCACGGGACGGCCACAGCGCCGAGGCGCAGGTGGAGCACTGGGTCGCCGCGCAGCCGTCGGGCACCGGGGACGTGGCCGTGCTGCGGCTGAGCACTCCGCTGCCCGGTGCCCAGCCCGTCCGGCTGGTCGAGGCCCAGGACGTGTGGGGACATCCGGTGCGGGCCTTCGGCTTCCCGGCCGGCCGCCCCGGAGGGGTCTGGCATTCCGGCGTCCTGAGGGCCCGTCAGTCCAACGGGTGGGTGCAGGCCGATCTGGCCGCGCACGGCTACCGGATCTCCCGGGGCTTCAGCGGCGGCCCCGTATGGGACGAGAAGCTCGTCGGTGTGATCGGCATGGTGGCGGTGGCCGAGACCGGGGATCCCCCGGCCGGGTACCTGGTCCCCACCGACGGCCTGCTGGCGGCCTGGCCGCGGCTGCGCGAGCTGACCCTGCTTCCCTCGCCGTTCCGCAGCCTGGTGCCGTTCCAGGACGCGGACGAGGCGGTGTTCCACGGCCGGAGCGCCGAGACCGGCGAACTCGTCGGGATGCTCGGCCGCGAGCGGTGGACCACGCTCGTCGGCCCTTCCGGCTCGGGCAAGTCGTCACTGGCCCTCGCCGGTGTCATTCCGCGGATGCGGGCGGCCGGCACCTGCGCCGTCGTCGTGCGGCCGGCTTCCGGCCGCAGCCCGCTGTCCGCCCTGGCCGCCGCGCTGCTGCCGCTGCTGGAACCCGAGCTGACGGCGACGCAGCAGCTAGAACGCACCCCCGACCTGGCCGGTCTGCTGCACCGGCAGGGGCTGGCCGACGTCGTACCACGGCTGCCGCACCGGCACGCCACCCGTCAACTGCTCATCGTGGTCGACCAGTTCGAGGAGCTGCTCACACTCGACCCGGAACCCGTCGACGAACTGGCCGACGTCCTGTTCCGCGACACCCTGCCGAGCGGTGTCCGGGTGCTGACCACGCTGCGGGCCGACTTCCTCGAGGCCGCGCTCGCCCATCCGGGCCTCGGTCCGCTGTGCGGCCGTCAGATCTACGCGCTCGGGCCGATGAGCGCCGGGCAACTGCGGGAAATCGTCACCGCCCCGGTCGACGCCATCCCCGGCGTGTACTACGAGCCCCACCTGGTCGACCGCATCCTGGCCGACACCAGCAGCGAGCCGGGCGCCCTGGCGCTGCTCGGCTTCACCCTCGACCTGCTCTGGCAGCACCAGGCCGGCGGCCTGCTGACCCATCATGCCTACGAGGAACTCGGCGGTGTCACCGGCGCCTTGGGCGCCTACGCCGACCAGGCGTGGGACGAGAACGTGCTTCCCGCGGACGAGGCGACGGCACGCCGGCTGTTCACCCAGCTCATCCGGGTGCCGCTGGGGTCGGCGGCCGCCACGCGCCGCACCGTGCCACGCCCCGAGCTGGACACGGACCAGTGGCGGGTCGCGCAGGAGCTCGCCCGTACCCGGCTGCTGGTCACCGACCTCAGCCCGGAGGGCCGCGAAACCGTGGAACTCGCCCACGAGGCCCTGATCACCGGGTGGGGCAGACTGCGGGACTGGGCCGGCGAGGACCGCTCGTTCCTGGTATGGCGGGAGTCGCTGCGCCACGACATGGACCGCTGGGAGCGCGGCGAGCGCGCCGCGGACCTGCTGCCGACCACCATGGCCCTGGCCGGCGCCCAGCACTGGCTGCGCGAGCGGGCGGCCGACCTGAGCGACGCCGAACGGGATTATGTGCGGCGGGGGCGCGCCCACCGGCGTCGCCGGACCCGACGCCGGCGTGCGGTCCTCGCCGTGATCTGCGTCCTCGCGCTGGTGGCCAGCGCCTTCAGCGTGCTCGCGGTACGACGTGGCGAGGACGCCGCTCACAAGTCGGCAGTCGTGCAGTCGTCGCGGCTGGCCGCCGACGCGGAAGCGGCCAGAGCCGCCGACCCCGGCCTCGCCGCACAGCTCGCGGTCGCCGCGTACCGGTCCGCCCCCACCCAGGAGACCGCCACCGAGCTGTACGCCGCGGTGCGCACGCCGCTGGACAGCGTCGTGGGCGTCACCGGCAAAGAGGTTCTGCGGGTCGCGGCGGAGCCGGACGGGCCGCTGGCCGCGGCCGTCGGCATCGACGGGTCGTTGCGGATCTGGGACCTCGCCGAGCCGGCTGCCCCAACGTTGCAGGCCACGCTGCACACACGTCCGACGGGGATCGCCCTCGCCCCGCACGGCAGGAAGCTGCTGGCCGGCGGCTGTCCGCGCCCGGGCCTCTGCCTGTGGGACCTGACGGCACCCCGGCATCCCGTCGTCGCCGCGCGGTTGCCCCTGCCCACGCGGAGCAAGGAGCTCGACCAGGTCAGTTCGATGGCCGTCAACGCGGACGGAACCCTGCTGGCCGCCGCGTCGGAGCAGGGTTTCGCAGTGGTGTGGTCGATAGAGCAACCCACACACCCACGTCTCGTGGCCGAACTTCGCAACCCCACGGAGCGGAGTTCGGGCGCCCTCGCCGCGGTCGCGTTCTCTCCGCACGGCAATGTGCTCGCCACGACCATCCTGGGTGGCAAGACGCAGTTGTGGAACCTCTCCACCCCGTCCGCGCCGACGAAGGCGGCCACGATGGACACGGGGTACTCGGCCGTGGCCTTCAGTCCCGATGGAAACTTCCTCGCAGCCGTCGGGGACCGCGACATCGGACTCTGGGCCGTCAAGGATCTCTCCAAGCCTGGGCAGATCAAGGTGGACACCAACAGCTCCTCCGCTGGGCTGGACTTGATGGCGGTGGCCTTCAGCGCGGACAGTCGCCACCTTGCGATGGGCAGCGTGCACGCCGACGACACCAACAGCGAGCTGTGCCTGCTGAGCATGCCCCCCACCGGCCCGAAGGATTCGAACTCGGCCAGCTGTACCAAGACCGGATATACCACTCTGGCCCTCGCCTACGCGCACGGCGGTGCCCTGCTGAGCGGCGGCTCCGACGGGGTGGTGCGGTCGTGGCACATACCTCTGCCGGAAGCTCACGCCGCGAGTGTGTCGAGCGCCACCGGCAAATGGGCGTTCAGTCCTGACGGGCACCTGATGGTGGCGCCGGTCCACACCGACACCAGCGGCCCCCTCAAGAGCCCGTCCCCCTCACCTCTCGGTATCTGGGATCTCTCCGCATCCGGCGGACCCGTCCGCGTGGCCACGGTCACCTTGCCCGACTTGGTGCAGCAGGTCACATTTCTCAGCCCAGCGGTCCTGCTGAGCGTCGCGCACGACGGAGCGGTGCAGCTGTGGAACCTGCGCGACCCGCACCGACCCGCGCAGGCGACCTCACTTGGCACCGCCGAATTCATCCCCGGGCCCCGGGTTTTCGACGCCGACTCCATCGCCGATACAGGCGTCCGTTGGACCGCTTCCGGCACCTTGGTCTCGCTCCAAGGCGCCGACCGCAACATGCATATGTGGCACATCACCGATTCCGGCCGGGCCACCGAGACCGGCTCGATCCCCCTCCCCGACCCGAGGACCGGCTTCGGCGTCGTCCTGGAGGGCGGCGACACAGCCATGGTCGTGACAGCGGTCGGAATCGACTGGTGGAACATCAGCGACCCGGCGCACCCGGTCCGCGGCGAGACCACACGGCTCCCCGGAGCGAACCACGGGGACCTGGCCTGGGCCCGCCATGTCGTGACCGTCGCGGCCACAGCGCAAGACCACTCCACCGGCGGCCGGACCCTGCGCCTGCTCGATGTCACCGCCGGCAAGGTGCGCTCATCGGCCACCGTGCAGGAGTCCTACGGCGGGCACCTGAACATGAGCCTGGACGGCCGCCGCCTGGTCACCAGTGGCACCGGCAACAACACCGTCGTCCTGTGGGACATCAGCGACCCCGCTCACCCGGGCACTCCCGCCACCGTGCGCACCCTCGAGGACACCAACGGCATCGCCATCAGCCCGGACAACAAGCACATGGCGGTCTGGGACCTCGGCTCGTCGGAGCACCACGTCCAGCTGTGGGACATCAGCGACGCGGCCGCGCCGGCACTCACCGCGACTGTCACGCCCCTCAACCGGACCTTCATCGATGCCGTCGAGTTCCCCCGCGACCGTACTCTCGTGGTGTCGAACGGCACCTCGGTCTTCTCCTTCGACACCAGCCCTTCCAAGGTCGCCGACCTGATCTGCTCGTACACCGGAAACTCCCTCACCGCCGAACAGTGGAAGAAGTACGCACCAGGCACATCGCACCGGAACCCGTGCCCATGACGACGGCGAACGGCCGGACCCGTACACCGAAGGACCGGGTCCCGGACGGAAGTAGCGGCAGGCCCGGGGCGCTCGCGCGCCGCCCCTCGCCGCGCCCCCGGGCTCGTCGATGCCGCGTCCATGGCACGTCAACCCCACGTCGTTCGCGTCTTTGTACGGTTCTTGCACGCCGCCGGGAAGAGCCCGGAGGCCGCCGCCGGAGACGGTGGCACATCGGATGCAAGGAGTCGTCATGACGAACTTCGACGAGCTGTTCGAGCTGGACATCATCGAGATCGCCGCCCCCGTCGAGGAGCCGCAGGCCGATGCCCAGGCCGCGACCGGCTCCTGGCCGTTCAACTGCAAGACCACCATCTGACGGTAGGTCCTGCTCAGAACCGCCAAGTGAGGCGGCCCGGTCCACGGGCCGCCTCACTCGTTCCCCCGCACTTCCCTGGAGGCTCCCCGTGGCGGCACCCGCGACCCACCCGGGCGACGGCACCCCCGGCCCGTCGACCTTCCGCTGCGCGGACACCCTGCTCTTCCGGGCGGCGATCAGGCCGCCCGAACCGCCCGCCGCCGATGACGGGCCCGGCGACGGCGAGGCGGATCTGCGGGCCCACCTGCGCACCGCCGCGGCCGATGACCGGCTCCGGGAGGCGGTCGCGCTGGCGAGCCCCTCACTGAGCCGGACCCTCGACGCGGTGCTCGCCGGGGAACCGGTCCGGATCAAGCAACTGCGGCGCACGGTAAGGGCGTTGGCGCGCTACCGGTTGCGGATGTCCGGCCGGGCCACGCCCTTCGGCACCATGGCAGGGGTGGCCGCGATCGGCTTCGCCGAGGGGCCCGGGGCGGCCGCGGTCCGCTGGGGCGAGCACCACCGCAAGGCGGTACGCCCCGACATGGGCTGGCTGACCGAGGTGGTGGCACGGCTGGAGCGGGAGCCGGCCGTGCTGCGGCCGCTGCGCGTGACCGCCAACGACCTGTGCTTCGTACGAGGCGGCCGGCTGGTCGTCCCGTACGTCCCGGCCCCCGGAGCGGGCGCGCGCCCGGCCGCCCAGGAGGTGTCGGTGCGGGCCGGCGAGGTGGTGCTGCACGTCGTGCGGCGCGCCGCCCTGCCCGTACGGTTCGGCGATCTCGTCGCGGAACTCCTCGCCGCCTATCCCGGGGCGCCGGCCGGCAGCGTGGAGCGGCTCCTCGTCGACCTCATCGGATCGGAGGTGCTGCTGACGGAGCTGCGCCCTCCGCTCGACGGCCCGGATCCGCTCGGCCATGTGCTGGACCTGCTGCCGGCACCGGACCCCACCGCCGAGCCACTGCCCGCCGCGGTGTCCGGGATCGCCGCTGAACTGTCGGTCATCCAGAAGGAGTTGACCGCCTACGCGTCCGCTCCCCTGGGCGGCGGACTCGAGGCCCGGAGTGCCGCGAGCAGCCGCATGGCCGCCCTGCACCCCTCGGACCACCTCCTCCAGGCCGACCTGGGGCTCGACGTGACGGTCCGCCTGCCCGCCGCCGTGCGCGCCGAGGCGGAACGGGCCGCCGAGGCCCTGTGGCGGCTGGCCGCGGCCCGGCCGGGCCCATCTCATCTGCGCCAGTACCACCTGGACTTCCTGGAGCGGTACGGAGCCGGGCGCGCCGTACCGCTGAAGGAGGTGCTCGATCCGGACACCGGCCTCGGCGGCCCGGCCGGCTATCGCCTTCCCGCCACCGCGCGGACCCCGCACGCCGAGCCCGCGGACCTCCGCGGGCAGGAGCAGGACCGGCTGCTGACCGAGCTCGCCCAGGAGGCGTCCCTCAACGGTGAGCGCGAGATCGTGCTGGACGACGCGCTGCTGGACCGGCTCGCCGCCGAAGGCGGGGACGCGCCGATGCCGGCGCCCTCCTTCGAGATCCTGGCGCAGTTGCTCGCCGACACCCCCGAGGCACTGGCCGACGGTGACTTCCGGCTGGTCGTCACCGGTGGGGCGCGTACGGCCGGAGCGCACGCGGGGCGCTTCGGATTCGTGCTGGGCGCTGCGGACGACCACGTCACCAAGCTGGTGGGAGAGGTGCCCGTGACGCCCGGCGCCGTCGCCGCGCAGATGAGGTTCCCGCCGCCGCGCGGTGCGACCACCAACGTGGCTCTGGTGCCGCGCCGTCTGGAGCACACCATCACGCTCGGCGCGTTCGCCGACCGCACGGACGGGACGGATCTCGGCGTGTCCGACCTGGCCGTCGTCGCCGACATGCACCGGCTGGCGGTCGTCGCGCCCCGGCTCGGCCGGGAGGTCGTGCCGGTGGTCCCCAGCATGCTCGCCACCGCGTGGCACGCGCCGAACGCGGCACGCTTCCTGCACGAGGTGACCGAGAACGGCCTGCCGGCCTGGCCGCGCTGGCGCTGGGGGGCCGCGGATACCCTGCCGTATCTGCCCAGGGTCCGGCGCGGGCGCACCGTACTCGCCCTGGCCCGCTGGCGCCCGACCGATCCAGCGCTCCAGGACCGGGCCACCGCGCCCGGCGACTGGGAACGGCTCTTCGACGCCTGGCGGTCCCGCTGGCGGGTGCCCGACCGGGTGGAGAGCGTCAGCGGCGACAACCGCGTCGCCCTCGACCTGCGGCGCCCCTTCCACCGCACACTGCTGCGGGACGAGTGGCTGCGCCGTCCGGGCGGCGTCCTCCAGGAGCTGCCGACGAGCTGTGGCCCCGGCTTCGGCTGGCTGGCCGACGGCTCCGGGCGGCCGGGCCGGGTCAACGAGATCGCCTTCCCGTTGATCAGGTCGGCTCTGCCGTCCGGCTCCGTTCGGCCGGTGTCCGTTCCCGAGCCCCGCCGCGTCCGCGTCGCCCATCTCCCCGGTTCGCAGTGGCTGTACGCCAAGGTGTACTGCTCCGCCGAGCGCCAGGAGGAGATCCTCGCCCGGCGGCTGCCGCACCTGCTGGTGGGCCTGGACGGTGAGGTGGACCGCTGGTTCTACCTCCGCTACCGCGACCCGGACCCCCACCTGAGGCTGCGCTTCCACGGGGACCCCGCCGTCCTCACCGGTTCCCTGCTGCCCCGGCTGAGCGCCTGGTCGGACCAGCTCGCGGCCGAGGGGCTCGGGGGCAGGCTGGTGCTGGACACCTTCGAGCCCGAACTCGAGCGCTACGGAGGGCCGGCCGCGGCGGCCGCCGCCGAACGCGCCTTCCACGCCGACAGCATCGCCTGCCTGGAGCAGGCAGCCCTCCTCGACCGCCGGGAACTGGTCCTGGACAGGACCGTGTTGACCGCGCTCGGCCATGTCGACATGGCCTGCCGGGTCACGGGCACCGCCGAGGGCATCCGGCACCTGCTCGACCGCCCCGCGGTCGCGGGGGCGGCCGAGCCCTCGCGTGCCGCCAAGGACCAGGCGCGGGAGCTGATCGACCCGCTCGGCGACTGGCAGCGGCTGCGTGCCCTGCCCGGCGGCCCGGCGCTGCTCGCCTGCTGGGAGCGCCGGGCTCCCGCCCTGGCCGCGTACGGGTCACTCCTGCGCGAACTCGGCGCCGGCACGGTCCCGTTGGATTCCCTCCTGCACATGCACCACAACCGGCTCACCGGCATCGACCGCCCAGCCGAGGAGCGTTCCTTCGCCCTGGCCGCCGTGGCCCTGCGCAGCCGCCAGGGCCGTGTGCGGGCGGCCCGGTGATGGGGGACGACGCTCTGCGCGGGCGGGCCGCCGGCGTCGTCGCGACCGTCGCACGGCGACTCGCCGACCCCGAGGCCCACCCGGCCTGGGACGCCTCCGCCTTCCGCGCCGCGAGCCTCAGCGACGGCGCACCGGGCATCGCGCTGTTCCACGCCGAACTGGCGCACACCGATCCGGCGCACCGGCCCGTCGCCCACCGGTGGCTCCGTCGTGGTGCCGCGCTCGCCGCGCAGGCGACGGCCCCCGGACCGCAGGGGCTGTACGGGCCGCTGGCCGCGCTGTCGTTCGCCCTGCACCGGGTGGCGGAGGGCGCGCGGAGCACGGCGCGGGCCCATCTCAGGGACCAGGTCGCCGAGATGGCGGGCGCCCGGGCCCAGCGCGAGGAACGACGCCTCGGCGAGCGCCTGGGGTGCACCGCCTTCACCGCGTACGACGTCATCAGCGGGCAGGCCGGACTCGGCGCGCACCTGCTGGAACTCGGCGGTCCGGCCGATGCCGCCGTCACACGGCTGGTGCGGGCACTGACGGCACTCGCCCGGCCGGTGCGCGCGGACGGCCGGTCGCTGCCCGGCTGGTGGGTGGCGCTCGACGCGGACACGTACCGGCCGGTCGCCCCGGCGCGGGGACACGCCAACCTGGGCATGGCCCACGGCGTCCCCGGCCCGCTGGCGATGCTGGCCCTGGCCTGGCGGCAGGGGGTGCGCGTGCCCGGCCAGCGGGCCGCGATCACCGGCTTCGCCGAATGGCTCCTCGCGCAGCGCCGCACGGACACCGCGGGCTCCTGGTGGCCCGGCCAGCTGACCCCGGGTCCGGCGCAGCAGCGGCCCGGACGGCCTTCCTGGTGCTACGGCGCTCCGGGCATCGCCCGCGCCCTCCACCTGGCGGGCCTCGCCCTGGGTGTCCCCCACTGGCGGGAAGCCGCCGTCGCCGCGCTGCGCGCCGCGCTGACCCGCGCCGCGACGGGGGAAGCGGAGCCGTCGGCCGAACCCGGGCTGTGCCACGGCCTGGCCGGGCTGCTCCAGACCACCTGGCGTGTGGCCCGTGACAGCGGCGACGCGGAACTCGCGGACCACCTCCCGCGGCTGGCCGCCCGGCTGCTGGACCTCGTCGACGAGGACGAGCCCTTCGGCTTCGCCACCGCCCCCGGCGAACGCCCGCTCGAGGAGCACCCGGGCGGCTTCCTCACCGGCGCGGCCGGTGCCGCGCTCGCCCTGCACACCTTCGCCACGGACACCGTGCCCGCCACGCGCTGGGACCGCGCGCTCCTGCTGGCCTGACCGGCCCCGGCCCGATCCCGCGGCCCGTCCTTCGGCTTGCCCGACGATCCGACGTACCCGACGTACCCGACAGAGAGAAGAGACCCCATGCACCGGGAGGAACTCACCCGCTGGGTGGGCGACACGGACGCCTTCATGGACCGCTGCTGGCGCACCGCGCCGGCCCTCTTCCAGCCCGGCCCCGACGCCGGTCCGACCGCCCCGCTCACCCTGGAGGACATCGACACCGCGGTGGCGGGCGGGCTGCTGCGGGCGCCCCACTTCGAACTCGCCCGGGCCGGCGACCCCGTGAACTCCTCCCAGTACACCCGGGCGCGCACCGTCTCGGGCATCACCACCCCCGGATACATCGACCCGGACCGCGTACGGGCGCTGCTCGCCGAGGGCGCCACCGTCGTGCTGCGCAACGTCGAACACTGGCACCCGGCCACCCGCGCGCTGACCCGCAGGCTGGAGGGCGAACTCGGCCGCCGGGTCGAGGCGTTCTTCTTCGTCACACCGCCGGGGTCGCAGGGGCTCGACCTGCACCGCGACGACGCCGACGTCCTGTTGCTCCAGAGCACCGGCCGCAAGCGCTGGACGGTGCGCAGCGGCCCGGCCGGCCCCGACTGGAAGCCCGGCGAGGCCGCCGATGGCGGCCCGGTGCTGCTGGAGGACACCCTGAGCCCCGGGGAGGTGCTCTACATCCCCCGCGGCTTCGCCCACCAGGCGGTGGGCAGCGAGGGCCTCTCCTCCCACCTCTCGCTCACGATCCGGGAAGTCGGCACGCAACAGCTGTTCGCCGCTCTGCAGCGTCTGCTGCTGGACTCGCTCCCGCTGCCGGGCCGCCCGCTGGACGACGACGCCCTGCACACGACCGCCGAACTGCTCCTCCACCGCTTCCGCACCCGGCTGCCGGAGCTGACCGCCGCGGCCGTCGTGGAGCACGCGCGGCGCGCGCAGCTCGCCGAGGGCGCGATCCCCGGACTCGGCGCCGACCCGGGCATCGCCGCGCTGGCCGCCCGCCTCGGCGCGCCGCACCACTCCGCGGCGAGCACCGCGTGAGCAGCGCGGAGGCGCTGCTCAGCCCCACGGCGACCGACCACGCGGCGCCGGCACCCGTACCGCCCTCCGGGCTGCGCCTCCTGCTGACGCGCCATCTGCGCCCGCACCGGGGCCGGCTCGCGGCGGGCGCGGCGCTCGCGCTGCTCGGCGGGCTGGCCGGGCTCGCCGAGCCCATGGCGGCCAAGGCCCTCATCGACCGGCTCGTCGCCGGTGGCTCACCCACCGCGTCCGCGGTCGGCCTGGCCGCCCTGGTGCTGGCCGCCGTACTGATCACGACGGCGGGCTCGTATCTGCTGGAGCGCACCGCCGAGGGTGTCGTACGCACCACCCGTGAGCGGCTGGCCGCCCGGGTGCTGCGGCTGCCGGTGGCCGACATGGACCGGCAGCGCCCCGGCGACCTGGTCGCCCGGCTGACCTCCGACACCACCCAGCTGCGGGCCGCCGTCGGCCAGGCCCTCGCGACCTGCGCGACCTCGGTCCTGATGGTCCTCGGCGGCCTGGCCGCGATGTTCTTGCTCGACGCCGTGCTCGCGGGCGCCACGGTCGCCATGATCGGCACGGTCTGCGGGATCGGCACGCTCACCCTGCCCCGGATCGGCCGCGCCGCGCGTTCCTCCCAGCAGGTCACCGGCGAGCTCGGCGCCACGCTGGAACGCTCGCTCGGCGCCTTCCGCACCGTCAAGGCCAACGGCCTGGAACGGCGGGAGACCGCCGCCGCCCAGGACGCCGCCCGCCGCGCCTGGCGCAGCGGCGTACGCGTCGCCGGCTGGGAAGCCGCCGCCGAAGTGGCCTCCGGGCTCTCCGTACGGCTGGCGTTCCTCACCGTGCTGGGCTTCGGCGGCACGCGGGTGGCCACCGGGCAGATGACCATGTCGGCGCTCGTCGCCTTCCTCTTCTACGTGCTGTTCATCGGCCCGCAGCTCACCCAGCTCGCCGGGAGCGCGGGCCTGGTGCAGCGGGGCGCGGCGGCCGCGCAGCGCATCGACGAGATCGAAGCGCTGGCCGTGGAGCCCGTGGCGGACCGCGCTCCGGAGCCGCCCGCGCCACAGGCGGCGCCCTCCGCGCTGGAGTTGCGGGCCGTCTCCTTCCGCTATCCGGGCCGGGGCACCACCGTCCTCGACGAGCTGTCGCTCGACGTCCCGGCCGGCGGGCTCACCGCGCTCGTCGGGCCGTCCGGGGCCGGCAAGAGCACGGTGTTCGCGCTGCTGGAGCGGTTCTACGAGCCCGGCTCGGGCCGGATCCTGCTCGACGGCCGCGACCTGCGGGACTGGCCGCTGACCGAACTGCGGGCCGCCATCGGGTACGTGGAGCAGGACGCCCCCGTCCTGTCCGGCACGCTGCGGGACAACCTGCTGCACGCGGCGCCGTGGGCCTCCTCCGGTGAACTGGGCGCGGTCCTCCGGCTGACCCGCCTCGACGGGCTCGCCGGCCGGCTGCCCGCGGGCCTGGACACGGAACTCGGCCACCGGGGCACGGCGTTGTCGGGCGGCCAGCGCCAGCGCGTGGCCATCGCCCGCGCCCTTCTGCGCCGCCCCCGCCTGCTCCTGCTGGACGAGGCGACCTCCCAACTCGACGCCGAGAACGAGCGGGCCCTGCGCGACGCCGTCGCCGACATCGCCCGGGAGACGACCGTCGTCGTGATCGCGCACCGCCTGTCCACCGTCACCGAGGCCCGCCGCATCGTGGTCCTGGAGTCAGGCCGCGCCCGCGCGACGGGCACCCACCGCGAGCTTCTCGCCTCGGACGAGCTCTACGCGCGGCTCGTCCGGACGCAGTTGCTGGACCACTCGTGAACGCAGGGAGGTGTGGCCGCCGATCCGGCCCCGCGGCCCGGCCAGGGGCACCGCTTGCCACCCCGTGCCCCTGCCGGCTGCGCGCAGTCGAGCGGGCCGGGCGGCGCCCGAAGCCCGCCCGTCAGCTCAGGTGCCGAGGGTGTGCCCGGTCGTCGCGTCCACATGGTCCGGGACCTCATCGTGGCGATCGCCCACGGTCAGCGTCCCCGTGGGTTCGAACACAAGGATCGCGGCGCCGGACGGAGCGCCCGGCTTGTGCTCCGTGCCGCGGGGGACGGTGAAGACCGATCCCCGCGGCAGCAGGACCGTGCGCTCCCCGTCGGGCTCGCGCAGGGAGATGCGCAGCTCTCCGTCGAGTACCAGGAAGAACTCGTCGGTGTCGTCATGGACGTGCCAAATGTGTTCGCCCTCGACCTTGGCGATGCGGACGTCATAGTCGTTGACGCGCGTGACGATGCGGGGGCTCCACAGGGCGTCGAAGGAGGCCAGAGCCGTGCTGAGGGGGATGGGTTCGTTGCTCATGGACTCATCGTGGGCCGTTTCGCACCGCCGGCGTGAGTGATAGGAATCGCATATGGCGAAAGGATCCTCGCACGCACCGCGCTCGGCCGGCGTACACCGGGTCGTCGTGATCGTCGACGAGAACTCGAACCCCTTCGAACTCGGCTGCGCGACCGAGGTCTTCGGCCTGCGAAGGCCGGAGACCGGCCGTGACCTCTACGATTTCACGCTCTGCTCCCCCGGGCCCCGCACCCTGATGCGGGACGGGTTCTTCACTCTCACGGGAGTGGCCGGCCTGGAAGCGGCCGATACGGCGGACACCTTGATCGTGCCCAACCGCCCCGACGTCGAGGTGCCCCGTCGCCCCGCCGTGCTCGATGCCGTCCGACGGGCGCACGCGCGCGGCGCGCGTCTGGTCGGCTTCTGCAGCGGCGCCTTCACACTGGCCGAGGCCGGCGTCCTCGACGGGCGCCGGGCCACCGCGCACTGGCAGTGGGCGGATTCCTTCCGGGCCCGCTTCCCTTCCGTCCACCTCGCGTCGGACGTGCTGTTCGTGGACGACGGTGACATCCTCACCGCCGCGGGGAGCGCGGCCGCGCTCGATCTCGGGCTGCATATCGTCCGCCGCGACCACGGCGCGGAAATCGCCAACTCCGTGAGCCGGCGTCTGGTCTTCGCGGCGCACCGGGACGGAGGCCAGCGGCAGTTCGTGGAGCGCCCCATACCCGACCTGCCCGACGAGTCCCTGGCACCGGTGCTGGCCTGGGCCCAGGAGCGGCTGGACCAACCGCTCACGGTCTCCGGCCTCGCGGCGCGCGCGGCGGTCAGTCCGGCGACACTGCATCGCCGCTTCCGAGCACAGCTGGGAACGACGCCGTTGACGTGGCTCACAGGGGAACGGCTCGCCCTGGCATGCCGGTTGATCGAGAGAGGCGAGTCCCGCTTGGAGGTGGTCGCGCGGCGCAGCGGGCTCGGCACCGCCACCCATCTGCGCACGCTGATGCGCCGCGAGACGGGCATCACGCCGTCGGCTTACAAGCGCCGGTTCGGGCCGGAGGTGAATTGACCACGGGGGCACCGCTTCCGGCGCGGCCCGGAATGTGCCTCAGCGGTGGCTGTCACCGGCGCCAGGCCACCGGCGACCAGCCGGCCCTTGGGGTCCCGGGGCGGTCCGGTGAGCCCGCCTTCCGCGACCACCCGGCGAACGCGGGTCGTACGGCCGGCCGACGCCGCTATGCGGAGGTGGGGAGAGTGAAGCGGGCCAGGAACAGGTCCTGGCGGGGGTGGTGTCCCCCGGCCTGCTCGATGAAACGGCGGCGCGCGCGTTCGCGGGCGGCGGGGTCGGCGGTGCGCAGGGGTTCGGCGAAGCCGTAGTTCACCGCACGCTGCCAGATCTCGGCGGGGGCGTCCAGGGGTTCGGGGTCCTCCCATACGATCCGCTGGATGTCCTCGGCCTCCAGGCCGAGGGAGCCGGCCAGTTCGCGCAGCCGGTGCGTGGTGCCCAGCTCGGCGTGCAGGTCCGGCAGATCGATGCCCTCGGCTTGCGCGGCCTGGCCCATCAGGTGGTTGACGCTGACGCCCTCGGCTCGTGGCACGGTGAACACGATCGCCGCCCCGGGGCGTGCGACCCGGGTCCATTCCCGCACCGCGGCCCAGGCGTCGAGGTAGGGCAGGCCGGCGACGCACATGACCAGGTCGAAGCGGTCCGCGCCGAACGGGAGCCGGTGGGCGTCGGCGACCGCGTAGAAGCAGTTGCCCGGTGAGCGCTCGGTGGCGACGCGGAGCATGCCGGGTGAGAGGTCCACGCCGGCCACGTGGCCGTCTCCGCCCGTCAGCGCGGCGGCCCCCCGCGCGGCCAGCCCTGTCCGGTGGCCACGTCGAGGACCCATGTGCGGGGGCGTGGCGCGGCCAGGCGTACGGCTTCTCGCGCCTGCCACCGGTGCACGGCGCTGGTGTCGTAGGTCGCTGCCCGCCGGTCGAACTCCGCGCCGATCCTGCCTCCCTCTCGTCCCATCCCCCACTCCTACCACACCACCCCCTATTGGGACATCCGAGGCAGCAGCCTGGCTGGCGAGCCTGACTGCCGGTGGGGAGTCGGGCTGGCTGTAGGTGGGCGGGAGTTGGCCGCCGGTGGACCAGGATGGCGAGCACGGCCGGCGTGAGGCCCCGGGGCAGGGCCTCACCCATTGCCGAGGTCACTCCGTGGTGGTGGGCGGGCAGGCCAGGAACGGGCGGACCTCGAGCCACTCGTGGATCGGCTTCCCGCCCGCTCCAGGGGCGGCCGACAGTTCTCCGGCCAGCTCGACGGCGCGTTCGTAGCTGTCGACGTCGATCACCATCCAGCCGGCGATGAGGTCCTTGGTCCCGGCGAACGGGCCGTCGGTGACCGGCGGGCGCCCCTCGCCGTCGTACCGGACCCATGCCCCCTCGGGGGCGAGCGCCTGGCCCTCGACGAACTCACCGGTCTTCTCGAGCCGGGCCGCGAAGTCGTTCATGTACTGCACGTGCGCCGAGACCTCCTCCGGCGTCCACCGGTCCATCGGCACGTCGTTGACCGGGGCGGGGGCGCCGCGGTAGTGCTTGAGCAGCAAGTACTTGGCCATGGTGTCTCTCCTCGCTGGTGCGGCCCGTTGTGGTCGCGTTCCTGGCGGGGACGGAGCCCGTCACAGGTTCTCGACATCGCCGTCCTGCTTTTTGGATTCTCGTGGATGAGCCGGGGTGAGGCGTCTAGGCGCGGGTCTTTCCTTGTGTAACGAACGGCGTCAGGAGCGGGTGCGTGCGTTCGGTTCTCGTCCTCGGTGTCCTCGGCGGTGCGGGGCCCGGAAGGGACACAGGCCCTGCCCCGGGCCGCCGGCCTGGGTGTTGAACTTGGTGGCAGCCGGCGGCCGACGGGGACTGACAGGCAGGGGTCGTCCGCCGTTCCGGCGAATGCCTTGGCGCGTGAGCCTGTACGACGCGCCGTCAGAGGTCAGAGGCTACGGGACAAGCCCGGGCCAGTCGCGAAGGGTGACCTCGCTCGGGCCGTTGAACGGTGCGAGGGAAGTCACCGTCCGGGGTGTCCGCAGCCCGTCGTTCTCCGCGAAGAGCTGCCGCACCGCGGTGAAGGACATCTCACCGGTCGTCACCTCCGCGGCCACGTCGTACAGCTCGCGGATGGCGTCCGTCATCCCGCTGTCGTCGTCGGCCCCGACACCCCAGACGTCCCACAGGAGCGTCTCGACCTTGTTGAGCGCCGCGAGGTCGAGACGGATGTCACCCACCACGAACCACTCCCCGGCCAGAGGGCCGTCCGGCAGCGGGAGACCGTACGATCTCGGGTCGGCCTCGCCCGCGCGGATTTGCCGCCAGACGTCGCCGGCGATCCGGAAGCGCTCACGCGGGACGTCCATGGGGTCGAAGCCCACCTTGTGCGACCGCGCGACGAGCGGGTCCGCCAGCTGCGGATCGGCGAGCAGCCAGCCGCGTGCGGGATCCCAGTACTCGGTGACCACGTGGTCGCAGTGGAACCCGTCGGGACCGAAGTAGTCGGCGAAGCCGGAGCGGATCCGAGCGGGTATGCCCACGTGGCGAAGGAACGAGCAGTGCAGCAACGCGAGATCGCGGCAGATACCCACGAAGCGGTCGCCGATCTCGCGGCGCTGGGACAAGGGGGCGTCGTCGCGTGCTACGACGATCCGCAGAATGTCGTCGACATAACGCGTCTCGGCGTCGTCGCGGAAGCGGTCTTGCGGGATGGCGTAGTCGAAGAGGTCGCCCTCCACACGGTGCACCACCAGGTCCCGGGCGATCCTGGCGAGCTCGCGCGGATCGGCGGGCAGGGCGGTGTAGAGCGGTGAGAGGTTCCCGGGGTCGGAGAACGGGCTCTGGGCCGCGTAGAAGGCAGCGGCGTCCGGGGCGAGTCTGGGAACTGGCATGCGGGTCACCATGACAAATTTCCCCTGACGCTGTCCATGGATGAACGCGATCTTGTTCGGGGCCGCTCGGGCTGCCGCGGCGGCGCGGCATCGGCATCCACTCGGCCCTCTCGCCTCGCGGCGCGCCCGGCTGCCACGACCTGGGCGAGCTCCGATGACGCCCGCGTGCTCCTCCCCCTCTAAAGAGGCGGAGGAGCACGCGTCACCGGGCCCCCGACGAAAACAGCCGGTGATCACAGCGGTCGGCGTTGAGGTCAGAATTGCAGTGGGTCGAGGCGCGTCTTGTTGTCCTCGCTCAGCGACAGCCGGCTTGCGATGGTCGGTGCGAAATCCCCGTCGGAGAAGGACAGGTCGAGTTCGTATCCGAACTTCCACGTGTCGTCGCCGTGGGGCTGGATGTTCAGCCGCAAGTGGCCTCCCTGCAATGCGTCCCAGGTGAAACCCGGTCGCAGCTTCAAGGAGATCTGACGGGTCGATCCGTCGCCGAACTTCCCGAAGAATCCGGTCGCCGAGGCGGCCACCTTGTTGTTGCGGCCCAGGACCTGAATGGACAGCAGTGTGTCGCCGTCCTTGTCGTCGTCGAGGGTGAAGAACGTGATCGACGCACCGGTCAGTGTCGCCCCCCTGGCCGCCGGCCTGACGTGAACGGCGGAAGCATGGTGCGAAGAACTGGCCGGCGAAGCCCCATCGGCGGCACTGGCCGCCCCCGCCGATCCGATGACGACGGCGAGAACGGTGGCGACCGAGGCCGCGGCCCGTCCCGTGAATGTGCTTGTCCTCATTGCACTCCCCTTTGCAAGCGACGCGAGACGCGGTGATCGAGTGAAGACCCGTCTCGCTCTTCGGCTTTCCGACGTCGGCGATGTCGGACACCATGCGGCTGCCTGTCCTCTGCCGTACCGCTGAGCGGAACGCGAGAGGCGCACTTGCCGGTCCACTGCGTCCCTGATGGCCAGGTCCGTCCCCCTGGTGCCCTTGCCGATCGGTGGAACCCAGTATGTTGAGCGGTCACGCACTGCGGATCCGTAGAGCTGACAGGTGAAATGGGCGGCCGTTGAACAGCGGAAAAGGGCCGTGGCCACCGGGAAGCGGCCTCGGCCCCTGCGATGACCGGGCGTCAGGCCGGTAGTTCTGCGGATCCGCCGAGCTGCCGGATCAGTGCCCGGCGCGAGGAAACGCCCAGTTTTCTATAGACGTTGCCCAGGTGGTAATCCACCGTGCGTACGGACAGCAGCACTTCGGCCGCGATCTCGCGGCTGGTCTGCCCCTGTGCCGCCGCCCACGCGATCCGCCACTCCTGCGGCGTGAGCACGCCCAGATCCGGCCGGTCGGCACTCGGCCGGGTGCGCAGGCCGAGGACCGTCAGTTCATGGCGGGCCTGCGCGGCCCACAGCGTGGCCTCGGCCGACTCGAAGATCTCCAGCGCCGCCGCGAGCGGCTGGTAGGCATCCTGCCGGCGCCGGGACCGGCGCAGCCACTGGCCTTGGCAGAGCAGGGTTCTGGCCCGCTCCAACGGTTCATCGACATCTCGGTGCGCCTCGAGCGCCGCGGTGAACAGCGGTCCCGCGGCGGCACCACGTGCCAGCAGCGCGCGGCACCGCAGTGCCGCGGCCCGTCGGCCGCGGCGGCCCGTCGCGGCGACGGCTGCGTCCAGCCGGTCCAGCACACACCGCGCCTCGTCGGACCGGCCTGCCCGCGCCAGCGCCTCGGCCAGGTCGGCGGCCACCGGGACGACGGCCGGCTCGACGACGGCGCGCAGCGCCGTGTCCGCGCGGCGCAGTGCGACGACGGCGTCATCGGTCCTGCCGCCGGACAGCGCCACGAGGCCCGAGGCGTATCGCACGCGTACCTCGGTCTCGAGGTCGTCCGGGCACAGCCGCATCGCCTCCTCGGCATGTGCCGCGCAGTCGTCGGCCCGGCCGAGTACGGCGGTGACCATGGCAAGTGTCGCGCGGGAGGCCGCGATGGTGGTCGGCTGCGCCATCGCGTCGGCGATACCGGCGCACTCCAGCGCGTCGGAATAGGCCGTGAGCGGGCGGCCGACGCGGATGTCCAACTGGGCTCGGCGCCGCAGTCCGTAGCCGAGCAGCGCGATGTCGCCGACGGCCCGGGCGGCGACGATGTCATGGTCGATCATGCGGCGCGCCAGGTCGTAGTCCTCGACGTACATCAGCACCTCGGCCAGTTCGGCGCAGGCCCCGTTCGGCACGTGCCGCTCGCAGACCGGGACACACGTCCTGGCCAGCTCGGCACCGGCCGGCCGCCCGGCGAGCACCTGCGCCAGCGCCATGCGCACGGCCCCCTTGGGGAAGGCGGGGTTGGGGCGACCGTCCGGGGCGGTCAGCGCCATCACCTTCGCGCAGACCTCCAGCGTCGCCGCGACGTCCCATCTGGCCAGCGGCGCGTTCATGGCCAGGCTCAGCATCTGACCGGCCGCCAGCCGGTCCTCCGGTCCGGCGCCGGCCGCCTCCGCGACGAGCGCGTCGAAGATGTCGCCGGTCCGCCCGCGCAGCACGGCGTGGTAGGCACGGTCGCCCAGCACCTCGATGCGCGCGGTGACGTTGTCCCCGGCCAGCGCCTCGGCCTGGTCGAGCAGTTCCTCGGAGTGGTCCAGCGCGCCCGCGGACGTCCAGATCTTCGCGGCGGCGCAGGTCCGGGTGGCTCGCAGCACCGGCTCACCGGTCAGCTCGGCGGCCCGTTCCAGGGCGGCGGCCTGCGCGACGATCCCGCCGTGCCGCCGGGCGCGGTCGGCGGTGGCCTCCAGCGCCGCGGCGACCTGTTCGTCAGGGCCGACCGTCGCGCAGGCGAGATGCCAGGCCCTGCGGTCCGCGTCCTTCGGTGAGGTGCACGCGCCGGCCAGCGCGGCGTGCGCCTGCCACCGTTCGCCCGGCCCGGCCTGCGCGTAGACGGCCGACCTGATCAGCGGATGCCGGAACGTCACCGTACGCCCGGTGATCTGCACCAGACCGCTGACGGTGCCCTCGTCCAGTGCCGTGAGATGGACGCCGAGCGCTCTCAGTGCCCGCGCCACCACCTCCAGCTCCGCGCTCCCCGCCGCGGCGCACACCAGCAGCGCCCGCCGCTGCCGGGCCGACATCGACACCAGCGGCGCCGTGAAGGCGCGTCGCAGCAGTTTCGTCGTCGGCAGCGGTTCGACCAGTTCGCTGAGGCTGTCCGCGGTCTCCAGCGGCAGCACCCGGGGCAGCTCCAGCAGCGCGAGCGGGTTGCCCATGGTCAGCGCGGCCAGCCGTGCGCCGACCAGCGCCGGCACCTTCCCGTTGCGGGCCAGCAGTTGCAGGCTGGCCTGCTCGTCCAGACCCTCCAGGCGGAGTGTCTCGATGCCGGGCGCGTCGAACTCGGGGACGTCCCGGGCCGCGAACACGATCAGTGCCGGGTCGGCGAACAGCCGGCGCGCCGTGAACAACAAGGCGGCCGCCGACGCGTCGTCGATCCAGTGCGCGTCGTCGATCAGGCACAACAGCGGCCGGCGGGCGGCGGCCGCGGTGAGCAGCGCGAGCGTCGCGGCGTAGACCGCGTGCCGGCCGGCCGCCGCCGGTGGCACGGCACCGTCGTCAGCCGTCTGCGGCACGAGGGCGGACAGCACGTCGGCGTACCGGGCCGGGAGCTCCCGCAGCACGTCCGACAGGGGCCCGATCAGCTCGCTCAGCGAGGCGAGCGTCAGCTCCGACTCGAACTCGACGCCGGCCGCCCGCACGACGGCGCACCCGTCCGCGTTCTCGGCGAGATGGTCCAGCAACGCCGTCTTCCCGATCCCCGGTTCGCCGCGCAACACGATGCTGCGCCCGTGACCCGCGCGCGCCTCGCCCAGCAGTGCGGCCAAACGTGCGCATTCCGTCTCTCGTCCGACGATTCGCATGGTCCCCCCAGACAGCGTCCCCCGCTGTCACCAATCTACGGACAGGCGGGGGCGGAGGGGCCGCGTCATGCGAGGCGGAGCCGGAACCCTCATCGCCCGCTCCCAGGAGGGGCGTTCGCCTTTCCTGGCGTGTAGGGCGCGCCCGGCTCTTCCGCGCGTGATCAGCGGTCACTGCGAGCGGCCGGGGCGTGTCTCCCCGGAGGCGACGGTGCCGGTCTGCCGGGCCTGCGTGATCCGTCGCCGGCTACGGGTGACCGGCGGGGCCCGTGAGCTCCGCCAGCTTCGTGACCGTGTTCCAGTTGCGCGTCGTCGCCACGCCCCGCGCCGCCCTTCCCAGGGCGTCCGCCAGCTTCGAACGGCCCAGGCCCTCCGGGGCGTAGAGATAGAGCGCGCGGTCGCCGAGGCGGAAGTCCTCCGGCAGAAAGCGCTCGCCGTCGACCTTCGCGAAGTCGGCCGCCGTGACCGGGCCCGCGAAGTACGTGACGTGGAGCTGCTTCGGCTCCAGCGACGCCGCCGGGAAGGGGCAGGCGTCGGCCACCGCCCTCAAGTAGGCGTGGTCGCGCACCAGGACATCGACGGGGAATCCGAACCGGTCCTCGATCGCCTGGCTCACCCGGGTCTCGAGCGC
This sequence comes from Streptomyces sp. NPDC025618, assembly GCF_055558795.1. Taxonomy (NCBI): domain Bacteria; kingdom Bacillati; phylum Actinomycetota; class Actinomycetes; order Kitasatosporales; family Streptomycetaceae; genus Streptomyces; species Streptomyces sp. NPDC025618. The sequence goes on from NZ_JBVHLW010000019.1 coordinate 39,037, forward strand.
CGCTTCGTCCGTCGGCCCGGCCGTGAAGGCAGCATTTCCGCTCTGCAGGTGCGTACGAACGTCCCCGTATCCCAATTCCGTGAGCAACGCCCGCAAATCCACCATCGGGACCTTCCGATGGCCGCCCACATTGATGCCGCGGAGAAGCGCCGCGTACGCCTTCGTCGTCATCCGCACACCTTAAGGAGAAACCCCGGTGGGCGGATTTCCCGCGCAGTTGCCGGGGTGGGGCGGAGCCGCTGAAGAGGGCGGCCCGGTGAAGCGCCCGGGCTCGATGGGCCCGGCGAGTGCGAGAAGGCAAGGACGGGCCGTGGCCTGGGCCTCGCGCGGCTGTCGGCCTGTCCGAGCCCAGGCCCGGACGCCTCGCCGATCCGAATGCGAGGGCATGCCCTCGCTTTTGCCGCTCTTTACGAAAACCTGACCATAAGGGTTACGGTATCCCCCACAAGTGATCTTGCTGTGGGGGGAGGCAAGCCGGTGGAACGGCTCGGTATCGGCATGGGCTGGCGCCCGGACATCGACCTGCTGGTCGAGCGCATGCCCGGTCTCGACTGGGTCGAGGTGGTCGCCGAGTCCGTCTGCCCCACGCATCTTCCGGCCTCGCTCCAACTGCTCCGCGAGCGCGGCGTGACGGTGGTGCCGCATGGCGTGGGTCTGGGGCTGGGCGGAGCCGGGCGTCCCGACCCGGAGCGGCTGGCCGCCCTCGCCGACCGTGCCGTGGCGCTGGGTTCGCCGCTGGTCTCCGAGCACGTCGCGTTCGTGCGCGCCGGATCGCCCGTCCTGGAGGCCGGGCATCTGCTGCCGGTGCCCCGGACCCGCGAGGCGCTGGCCGTCGTGGCCGAGAACGTCCGGATCGCGCAGGACGCCCTGCCGGTGCCGCTGGCGCTGGAGAACACCTCCGCTCTCTTCGCCTGGCCGGAGGACGAGCTGACCGAGGCGCAGTTCCTCGCCGAACTGGTCGAACGGACCGGGGTACGGCTGCTGGTGGACGTCGCCAACCTCCACGCCAATCACGTCAACTTCGGCGCCGATCCCGTCCGCGCGCTCGACGACCTGCCGCTGCACGCAGTCGCGTACGCGCACGTCGCGGGCGGCGTCGAGCGCGACGGCTTCTGGCACGACACCCACGCCCACCCGCTGACCGCGCCGGTCCTGGACGTACTCGCCGCCCTCCGCGCCCGCACCGACCCGCCCGGCGTGCTGCTGGAGCGCGATGGCAACTACCCGATGGCCCAGGAGCTCTCACGCGAACTCGACGCCATACGCGCGGTACTCGACGCCGGGCCGCCCGGCCGGGGAACGGTGAGCGGTGTCCGGGTGGCGTCCGGGGCAGTCGACGGCGTCCCCTCACAGGCCCACCGCGCCCGGCTGGACCGGGCTCAGGGCGAGGTGCTCGCGGCGCTCACCGCCGGGGTGCCCGCACCGGGGCGTTTCGACCCGGAGCGGCTGGCCGCCGCGTCCCGCGCCCTCGCCGCCAAGCGCTACGAGGTGGCCTCCCGGATCGCCCCGGAGGTGACCGAGGGCGCGCGGGGAGACTTCATCGACTGGGCCAGGACCAACCCGCTCCAAGGCGGAGCCCGTTCGGACGTGGCCGGCTTCGCCCGGCACCTCCTGGCCCGCGGCGGCCTCCCCGCGCCCCGCCGCCGCGCCCTGCGGCGCCGGCTCCGGCAGCTGGCCCCCCGGCGCCCCTTGCCCGGCATCTTCGGAAGGAAGGTCTCCCCATGAGCAACGCCTACCTGTGTCTGGCCGCCTTCTGGCTGGTGACAGCAGCCTGCGCGGCCTACGGCACCGTGGCCCGCGCGAAGGCCGTACGCGCCCAGGCCGGCACGACCTGTCCGGTCCCGCTGGAGAAGGAGACCGGCCCGGCCCCGCGGCACGTACTGGAACTGGCCTGGATGCACGGCGGCCCCGGCCGGGTCGTCGACACCGCCGTGGCCGCCATGCACCGGGACGGCACCCTGCGCATCACCCGTAAGGGCAAGGTCCACCTGCCGCACGGCAGCTGGGGGCGCACCGAGGTGGAGAACGCGATCCGGCGCGCACACGCCGAGGCGGGACGCGGCGCCTCCCCCTCGATGGCCGCGCTGCGGACACGCGCCATGACCCGGCGCGAGGTACGCGCCATCGGCGACGACCTGGCCGGGCGTGGTCTGTCCTACACCCCCCGGCAGCGCAAGCGCTTCCGCTTCGGCCAGCGCGTGCTCTGGCTGCTGCGGTGGCTGCCACTGCCCTGGCTCGTCGTGTTCGCGGTCGACCACTCCCTGCTCAAGCCCGGCAACCTGCTCTTCGCCGTCCTGCTGGCCCTGTCCGCCTACGCCGCCCACCAGGTGCGCACGCGCGTCCTGCCCACGCCCGGCGCCCTCACCCCCGGCGCACGGGAGCTCGAACAGCGGACGCGGCAAGGGACCACGCCCACCACGGTCCCCACTACCACGGGCGTCGGTCCGGGCCTGGCCGTCGGCCTCGGACTGTCGGCACTGGTCGCCCTGGCCCTGGACGGCCCGCTCACCGTGGCCGACGAAGAACTGCGCGATCAGCTGGTCACGGCGGCCGGGGACGGCGGCACCGGCTCGGCCCTCGCCGACTTCTTCACCGGCGGCTGGGGCGGCAGCGCAAGCAGCGGCACCAGCTGGAGCTGCGCGAGTTCCGGTGACAGCGGCTCATCCGGTGACAGTGGCTCAAGCGACAGTGGCAGCTGTTCGAGCGGGAGCAGCTGTGGGAGCAGTTGCGGAAGCAGCTGTGGCGGAAGCAGTTGCGGAAGCTCCTAGCCTGGCTCCGCCGGCTCCCCTTCCACCGCGAGGCCCGCACCCGCGGACGCGCACCTGTCCGGTCAGCGGGGAACCGTTCCGGTCGAGCGCGTGCTCGTGCGGCTGAAGTGGTCGTCGATCAAGGCGAAGGTCGCTTCGGGCTGTTCGAGCTGCGGAAGGTGGCCCGCTTCCGGGATGACGGCGAGCCGGCCGTCCGCGAAGGCCGCCGCGTACGCCGCTCCGTATGCGGGGGTGACGATGCGGTCGCTCTCTCCCCACAGCAGGAGGGCGGGCTGCCGGACGCGTCCGAGCCGGCGCAGCAGTTTGGGGTCGTGCATATAGGGGTCGTGGGTGAGGGCGTGCATGGTGGCCATGTTGGCCTGGAGCGCGGCGCGTTCGTCCGGGCTCAGAGTGGCGGGGTCGCGGTAGTGGCGGTCCGGGTCGTGCCAGGTGTGTTCTGCCGCGCCACGGGGGTCGAGCGCGAAGTAGTCCGCGATCGGTTCGTTCTCGACGCGCACCCCGACGGCGTTGATCAGGACGAGGCCGGTGATGATGCCCGCCGTGTCGCGCACCGCCATCTCGGCCGCGGTCCAGCCGCCGAGGGAGGAGCCGATGACCAGTACGTCCGTCAGCCGGCGGTCGTGGAGGTGGTGCAGGTAGGCGAGGGCGAGGTCGTCGATGCCGGTGAGCCACGCGGGGCGGGGTGTGCCGTCCCAGCCCGGGTGGACGGGGGTGAGCGTGTGCGCGGTGCGGGAGAGGTGCTCGGCGAGGCCGGTGACGGTGGCGCGACCTCCGCCGCCGTGCAGGATCAGGACCGGTCGGCCGGTCCCGGCCTCGGACAAGGTGAGCGGCAGGTCGTCGTGGACGGCCGCTGTGCGGTCTGCGGGCATGCCCCGCAGAGTAACCCAACATGTTTATATAAACTAGCTTGGTTCGCTGTAGACTTGACCCATGCACGGTGATCTCCAGGCCCTCGGCAGGGCCGTCAAGCAGGCCCAGTACCGCCAGCACCGGGCGCTCGACACCGCCTTGTCGGCTGTGGGGACGACCCTGGCCCAGTGGGACGCCCTGCGCGCCATCGGCCGCTCACCCGGTGCCTCGGCCCGGGTGCTGGCCGCGGCGACCTTCCAGAGCGAGCAGGCCTTCGGAACGCTCGTCGGCCGCCTGACGGCCCAGGGCCTGGTCGAGCGCCGGCCGGGACATGGCCGACGCATCGCGCACCACCTCACGCCTGCGGGCGAGCGGGTCCTGACGGCGGGTCACGAGGCTGCCGACCAGGTCCTCGCCGCCTGCTTCTCACCGCTGTCCGGTGCCGACCGGGCGGCCCTGCTCGGCCTGCTTCAGCGCCTCACCGCGGAAGACGGCGGCCGGCCCGACACCACCGGCACCGATGCCCCGACCCCGGTCGAAGGCTCCTCCGTCCCGCTCGCCGCCCGTCATTGAGCGTGCTGTCCCACGGGGAATTCGACAGCAGGAGCATTCAGGTGCGGTACAGGCACGTCGGCCTGCTCATGACCACGCCGGGGCGTCACCGGTGGCCGGGGGAATCATCCGCCCGGTGAGCGGGCGGCGCCTCGCGCTCCGCTCGGGTTCACTCGAAGGCCGGGATCGGGCCGCGGCGCGCATCACGCCACGCCCCATACCCCCGAACCGAACCGGCGGCTGGGCCCCATTCCTGAACGCCCACGGCAGCGCCTACGGTCAACGCATGACATCTGACGGTGATTTGAGCTGCGCAAGTGGCGATGTCCTGCGAGGACACACCACCCGCAGAGGTGTTCTACGAGGGGTGGGGCTGGCCACCGGAGGCATGGTCCTCGGCTCGGGCACGGCAGCCACCACGGCCGCTGCCGCCGTACCCGGACGGGGCACGGCCGGGCCGTGCACGTATGTACTCGTCCACGGCACGCACAGCGCGGGAGCGTACTGGCTGCCCGTCGCGGAGCGGCTGACCCTGCGCGGTCACCGCGTCGTCGCCGTGGACCTGCCCCTGCACGGCTCGCAGGCGTTCGTGCCGGAGTCGTATCAGCGGCAGGACCTCGCGGCCATGGCCACCGAGCCCTCGCCGGTCGCGGCACTGAGCCTGGACGACTACGAGAAGCACGTCACGCGTGTCGTGCGGCGGGCGGCCGCACACGGTCCCGTCGTCCTGGCCGGCCACAGCCTCGGCGGTGCCACGGTCAGCCGCGTGAGCGACGCCGTACCGGAACTGCTCCACCACATCTGCTACATGGCGGCCTTCTGCCCCAGCCCCGCGCTGCCGACCCCGGACGCCTGCACGGCGGCCCCGGAGAACGCGGACGCGCTCATCCCGCTCGCCCAGATCATCGGGAACCCCGAACGGCTCGGCGTCATGCGGCTCAACCCCCGTACCGGCGACCCGGAAGACCTCAAGGCGCTGCGGGAGATGATGTGCGCCGACTATCCGGACAACGCGTTCCGGCAGCGCCTGGGCAGTATGCAGACGGACGAGTCGACCACGGCCTACGCGGGCCGGGCCGTGGGGCGGACCGGGGCGTGGGGGCGCCTGCCGCGCACCTATCTCCGCTTCGGGAAGGACCGGACGATCGCCACGAAGCTCCAGGACCGGATGATCGCGGAGGCGGACGCCCGTACGCCCCGCAACCCCTTCCGGGTCCACGACTTCCCGACCGCACCGCATATCGGCCCGCTCGATCCGACGCCGGTGGCGGACGCTCTGGCGGCGCTCGCCCCGTAGCCGGACGGCACGTAGCGACGCGAATCCTGAGCGGTTGTCAGAAGGCTCCGCTACGTTGCGGCCATGGCGAATTTCGTACTGGTTGCAGGCGCGCGGCTCGGATCGTGGGCGTGGGACGAGGTGGTGCCGCTTCTGCGTGCGGCCGGCCACGGTGCCCACCCGTTGACGCTGTCCGGCCTCGCCGAGAAACAGGGGGTGCCGGCCGGGCAGCAGACCCATGTCCAGGACATCGTCGACGAGGTCGAACGGCGGGATCTGCGCGAGGTGGTCCTGGTGGGTCACAGCTACTCGGGTATCCCGGTCGGGCAGGCCGCCGAGCGGATCGGCGACCGGCTGGCCCGCGTGGTGTTCGTCGACTCCGCGGTTCCCGCCGACGGCGAGTCCTTCGTCTCCGCCTGGCCGGAGAGCAGGGCGAGGGTGGAGGCGTCGATAGCCGAGAACGGGGGATTCTGGCCCGTCGTGGGCGCGGACCACTACGCGTGCCAGGGCCTCACCGACGAGCAGATCGCACGGATCGTGGAGGGCTCGACGCCGCACCCGGGCGCCACCCTGACCGAACCCGCCGTACTGGCCCGGCCGCTGGGCGCAATCCCGGCCACCTACGTCACATGCCTGCTCGACGGCGCCGATCCGGGCGCCGACGTGGTCGAGCTGCTGACCAGCGAGCACTGGCGGCTGGTCGAGATGGATACCGGCCACTGGCCCATGTTCTCCCAGCCGCGCGAACTGGCGCGGATACTCCTCGACGCGGCCGGGGAGCGGCCGGCCGGCTGACACACCAGGCGCTCTTTCCCGCCAACGGCATGCGACGTCGTCTCGTTACCCGAGGTTCCGGGGAAAGATCCTTTCCATGGCCGACTCCCCTGCCGACGACATCGCCGCGCCCACCGCCCCCGGTCGCTCCTCCGCGCCGCACGAGCCACCTCCGTACGCGTGGCGTTGGGTGGCGCTGTGGGTGATCCTCGCCGCTGAGGCGATGGACATGCTCGACGCGTTGGTGGCCAACATCGCGGCGCCGTCGATCCACGCCGAACTGGGTGGCGGCACGAGTGTGACGCAGTGGCTCGGTGCCGCGTACGCGCTGGCGATGGCGGTCGGGCTGATCACCGGCGGGCGGCTGGGTGACATCGTGGGGCGTCGGCGGATGTTCCTGATCGGCGCGTTCGGATTCACCCTCGCCTCGCTGCTGTGCGCGGCGGCCCGGTCGCCGGGAATGCTGATCGGCGCGCGCGGGGTGCAGGGGCTGTTCGGCGCGGTGATGATCCCGCAGGGGCTCGGGCTGATCAGGGAGATGTTCCACGGCAGGGAGGCGGGCAAGGCGTTCGGGATGTACGGGCCGGTGATGGGGCTGTCGTACGTGGGCGGCCCGGTCCTGGCCGGGTGGCTGGTGAGCGCCGACTTCTTCGGGTCCGGCTGGCGCATGGTCTTCCTGATCAATCTGCCGTTGGGCCTGCTCGCGCTGCTCGGCGGATGGCGGTTCCTGCCCGAGTCGGGCCGTACGGCCGCGACGCGCCTCGACCTCGTCGGGGTGGTGCTCGCCTCGGCCGCGGCGCTGCCGGTGGTCTTCCCGCTCGTGCAGGGCCGCGAACTCGGCTGGCCGGTGTGGGCCTTCGTGTCCATGGCCGCGGGCGTGGCGCTCTTCGGGCTCTTCGGCTGGTACGAGACGCGCAAGGCGCGGCACGGTGGCGATCCGCTGGTGGTGCCGGGGCTGTTCCGCAAGAGGGCCTTCTCGGGCGGATTGGTGACGGGCGCGGCGCTGTTCGCCGCGGTGGCCGGTTTCTCCCTCGTGCTCAGCCTCTTCCTGCAGTCGGGGCTGGGTGCCACGCCGCTCGAAGCGGGGCTGGCTGTGCTGCCCTGGTCGGCGGGGAGCGTCGCGGGTTTCGGCGTCGTCCAGGTGCTGGACGGCTCGGGGGCGCTCGACCGGCTCGGCCGTGGGCTCGTCCAGATCGGTGTGATCGTGATGGCGGTGGGCACCGGGGCGTTCGCGCTCACGCTCCAGTTCGTCGGCGCGCGGGTCACGGTGTGGCAGGGCGCGCCGGCGCTGGCCGTCGTCGGGCTGGGGATGGGGCTGGTGATGGGCCCGTTCTTCCATACGGTTCTGGCCACGGTGGAGCCGCACGAGACGGGTTCGGCCTCCGGGACGCTCACCGCGGTGCAGCAGTTGGGCAGCGCGCTGGGCGTCGCGGTGCTGGGCACGGTGTTCTTCTCCGCGCTCGGCGGCCAGGTCGCGGGTGCTGCGGACGCGATGGCCCCGGGGCCACCCGGTGCGGAGCGGTCCGCGCTCGTCGTGGCGCTGCGCGCGTGCGGGCGGGAGACCGTCGAGTCCATGGATCCCGCGACGCCGCCCGATTCCTGTCGTCGGCTGGCGGACCGCCCTGCCGCCGAGGCCGGCCGGGCGATGGTCAGGCTCGGCTACGCCGGAACCATGAAGATCACCCTGGGCGCGGAGGCCGGCCTGCTCGCGGTCACGCTCCTGGCCTCCTTCCTGCTCCCCCGCCCCGGCGTGACGGGAGAGCACGGCGACAACCGCCACCGGCCGCCCACCACGCCAGCTCAGCGTGACGCCTGATGGCCGGAGAGTGATGTTGCCGGTTGACAGGCAGCGGCGAGACGTCCACGATCATCAGCTGAACAACCCGCCGTAGTCGTACTGTTGGCGGAAAAACCTGCATACAGGCTCATTTACCGGCCATTTGGCCCGCGCGGTCGAACGGATCACGACCGCTCCACGACGGCTCCGGCCCGGAGACCTCCGCCGCGACAAGGCCGTCGGACACCGCCACCGAGACAGGGAGACCAACTCTTGCTGCCCACGATGCCGCACCAAGAACGTGAACGTTTCCTCGCCGACCTGCATGTCGGCGTTCTGGGCGTCACCGACACCCGCGGCAGCCGCGCCCCGCTGCTCGTGCCCGTCTGGTACCACTACGAGCCCGGCGGCGAGGTCGTCGTGCAGACCGGCCGGGAGACGATCAAGGCGCAACTCCTGCGCTCGGCGGGCCGGTTCAGCCTGTGCGCGCAGGACGAGAACCGGCCGTACCGGTACGTCAGCGTGGAGGGCCCCATCACCGCGGTCACCGATCCCGTGGACCCGGCCCTGCGCGAGGCCATGGCCCGCCGCTATCTGGACCCCGAGGAAGCGCAGGCGTATCTGCAGGCGACCGCGGACCAGCTCAAGGACGACATCACCTTCCGCATGCGCCCTCAGCACTGGCGCACCGCGAACTTCGCCGCCTTCGCCGCCGAGTTCGCCGAGGACGGCAAGACCCCCTGACCCCCGCACGACACACATCAGGCATTGGTCGACATGACACCCCCCGCACCCCGAGCGAGCAGGAATTCATGGCAGATATCGACGTCTTCGTCCGGTCGACACCCCTTACCTCACCCGCCTCGACCGGCCCGGACGCACCTGACTATCCGCGGGACCGCCGCATTCCGGAGCTGTTCGAGGAGCAGGCCGCGGCCCGGCCACGGGCGCTCGCGGCACGGCACGGGGATCGCACCCTGACCTACGGGGAGCTGGCCGCCCGCTCCGATGCCCTCGCCGCGCGGCTGATCGCGCGGGGCATCGAGCAGGGTTCGCTGGTGGGAGTGTGCGGCAGCCGTTCCCTGGAGGCGTTGGTCGCCCTGCTGGGCATCCTCAAGGCCGGCTGCGCGTACGTACCGCTCGACGAGGACCTTCCGCCGGCCCGGCTGCGGGCCATGGCCGAGGACACCGGGTTGCGCGCCGCCGTCGTCCTGCCGGGCAGCGCGGGCCGCGTGCGCGGACTGCGCGTCCGCGTCGAGCTGGACGCTGTCGGCGCGGGTACCGATGACCGCGCCCTTCCCTCTCCGGTCGCGGACCTCGCCCGCGGCACATCCGCCACCGACTGCGCCTACGTGGTCTTCACCTCCGGCTCGTCCGGCCGCCCCAAGCCGGTGGCGATCCCGCACCGAGGCGTGGTCCGCCTGGTGCGCTCCGACCGCGAGCTGCCTCCGCCCGGCCCCGGCGACGGCGTGCTGCACGCCTACGGTCTGTCCTCCGACGCCTCCACGATCGAGATCTGGGGCGCGCTGCTCACCGGCGCCTGCCTGGTCCTCGCGGACCGCGAGGACCTGCTCTCCCCCACCGCGCTGGAGGAGCTGTTCCGGGCCCAGGGGGTGACCGTCGCCTACCTCACGACCAGCGTCTTCCACCTCGTCGCGCGGACCCGCCCCGAGGCCCTGGCCCGGCTGCGCTTCGTCTCGGCCGGCGGGGAGGCGATGGACCCCCACCTCACGAACGCCGTCCTGGCGGCGTGCCCCGGCACCACGGTGGTCAACTTCTACGGGCCCACGGAGAATTCGGTGGTCTCCACCGCCCATGTGCTACGCGCGTTGCACGCCGACGCCACGCACGTCCCCATCGGCCGCCCCTTCGGCGCGTCCACCTGCCACGTCCTGCGCTCCGACGGCTCGGCCGCGGCGCCGGGCGAGGAGGGGGAGCTGTACGTCGGAGGGGACGGCCTGGCCCTGGGCTACCTCGGCGACCCGGCGCTCACCGCCGAACGGTTCGTCAGCCTGCCCGCCATCGAACCGCACGGCCTGCTGTACCGCACCGGCGACCGGGTCGTACGGGGCACCGACGGCCTGCTCGAATACCGGGGGCGGCTGGACCACCAGGTGAAGCTGCGCGGCGCCCGCATCGAACTCGACGAGGTCGAGGCCCGCCTGCGCGCCCACCCCGAGATCGGCGAGGCCGTCGTCCAGGTCGAGTCGGGGTCCCTGACCGCCTACGTCACCGCAGCGAGCCCGGGCCGCGCCCTGCCGCTGCCCGACATACGCCGGTACTGCGCGGACTGGCTGCCACCACAGGCCGTCCCCACGCTCGTGCCCATGGAGCACCTGCCGGTGACCAGCGGCGGCAAGGTCGACCGCGCCCGGCTGAAGGCTTCCGACCGCACCACCGCCACCCACCACGGCGAGGCGGCGGACGGGACGAAGGTCGAGGGTCTGCTCGACGCGCTCACCGAGGTGTGGCAGCAGGTGCTGCGCGTACGCCCCGCCCCGCAGGACGACTTCTTCCTCCTCGGCGGCGACTCCCTGCTCGCCTCCGAGGCCGTCACCCGCACCCTCGCGGTGCTCGGCCTCGACGCCGGGCTGGGCTCCACCCTGATCAGGGCCCTGCTGGCCACGCCCACCCTGGAGGGCTTCGCCGCGGCGGTGCGTGAACTGCGCGGCGGGTCCCGTACGGCGCTGCCGGAGCCGGCCGTCGACTTCGTGCGCGAGAGCGAGCTCGGCTTCGAGCTCCCGCCCGCGCAGGGCCCGGCCCCGCGCCCGGACGATCCGGCGGAGGTGCTCCTCACCGGCGCCTCGGGCTTCGTCGGCGCGTTCCTCCTGGACCGCCTCCTGCGCGCGACCACCGCACGCGTCCACTGCCCCGTACGGGCGGCGAGCCGCACGCATGCCACGCAGCGGGTGCGCGACGCCCTCGCCCGCTACGGCCTGCACCCGGACGCGGCCGCCTGGCGGCGAGTGGAGTGCTTCCCCGCGGACCTGGCCGAACCCGGCCTCGGGCTGGTCCCCGAGCACGCCGCCGAGCTGTCCGGCCATGTGGACCTGGTGGTGCACAACGCGGCCCGCGTCAACTTCCTCTATCCGTACGAGGAGTTGCGGAAGCCGAACGTCGACGGCACCCGGGAGATCATCCGGCTCGCGGCACCCCGGCGGGTGCCCGTCCACTTCATCTCCACCGTCGCCGTCGTCGCCGGTTTCGGCACGGCCGGGGTCCACGAGGTCGACGAGGACGCCCCGCTGGCCCACGCGGACGGGCTCACCATGGGCTACGCGGAGAGCAAGTGGGTCGCCGAGGGTGTGCTGCGCCACGCCTCGGAGCAGGGCCTGCCGGTCGCCGTGTACCGGCCGTACGAGGTGACGGGCGACCGGGTGCACGGCGCGTGCAACACCGAGACGGCCATCTGCTCGCTGTTCAAGACGATCGCCGAGACAGGTCTCGCCCCCGACATCGAGCTGCCGATGGACTTCGTGCCCGTCGACCACCTCGCCGAGTCCGTGGTCCACATCGCCACGCACCGCCCGGCTGCCGGGCAGACCTACCACGTCACCAACCCGCGCCCGGCGATGCTGGCCGACGTACTCGACCGGATGCGCGCGGCGGGCTGCGAACTGGAGACGCTCCCCTACGCGCAGTGGGTGGGCGAGCTGGTGCGCCACGTCAGCCGGAACCCCACCAGCCCGACGGCCCCGTTCGTGTCCCTGTGCGTGGACCGCAGCCGCAACGCCGACATGTCGGTCAAGGAGATGTACGTCAAGGGCACGTTCCCGGTGCTGGGCCGGCGCAACGCGGAGGAGGCGCTGGCCGACAGCGGGCTGCACTGCCCGCCGGTCGATTCCGCCCTGCTCGACCGCTACTTGGAGTATTTCTTCTCCTCCGGCTACATCAAGCGGCCGACGCGCGGACACGACGTTCCGTCCGGGACGGAGCACACCGCATGAGCGACACCGAAGCACTCGTCCCGGTCCCGGCCGTCGAACCGGGCACCGCGGGCCCGCCGTGCGCGTACGCCCGGCTGCGCGACGAGCGACCGGTCGTCAAGGCGCAGTTGCCCAACGGTGAGACGGGCTGGCTGATCAGCCGCTACGAGGACGCGCGCGCCGCCTTCGCCGACCCACGGCTCGTCCGGCCGCTGCTCTCGGCCTGGCCGCCCCGGGAAGGGGAGGACGCCCCGCCGCCCTGCCTGCCGACGTTCCTGGAGATGACCGGCGCGCACCACGAGCGCGTGCGCCGCGCGGTGCTGCCTCTCTTCGGCCGGCGCCGGCTGGCGTTCATGGAGCCCCGGATCCGGACCATGGCGGAAGAGCTCATCGACACGATGACCGCCTCGGCCGAGGGCCGCACGGCGGACCTCGTCGCCTCGTACGTCGAGCCGCTGCCGCTGCGGGTGCTGTGCGAGACGGTCGGGCTGCCCCACGAGGACCGTGACGTATACCTGCCGCACACCCTCACCCTCCTCAGCGCCGCCGCGCTCACGATGGACGAGGTGCTGGCGGCCCTCTACGCGCTCCAGGACTACGCGTCCGAGCTGATCAGCCGGAAGGAGCGGGAGGAGGGTGACGACTACATCCACCTCCTGCTGGCCGAGAGCCGCCGCGCGGGCAGCGAGCTGACCCGCGACGACGTCGTCAGCTTCGTCGTCACCATGCTCATGGCCGGCTACAAGACCAACATGCAGCACACCGGCAACGCGCTGCTCACCCTGCTCACCCACCCGGAGCAGATGCGGAAGCTGCGCGACGCCCCCGAAGGCATCGGGACGGCGGTGGAGGAGCTTCTGCGGTACGTCCCGCTGATGAACGCCATAAACATCCTCGTCGCGGAAGAGGACTTCACCCTGCACGGACAGCGGATCCGCGCCGGCGACGCGGTCGTCCCCGTGCCCGCCTCCGCCAATCGCGACCCGGCGGCGTTCGCCGACCCCGACCACCTCGACCTGACCCGGACGCCCAACGCGCACATCGCGTTCGGGCACGGACCGCACGCCTGCACCGGAGGCCACCTGACCCGGCTGCAGCTCGGCACAGCCGTGCGGGTGCTGCTGGAGCGGCTGCCCGGCATCGAACTCGCCGTCCCCGCGGAGTCGATCCCATGGGACGAGTCCACACCCTTGCGTGCCCCGGCCCGGCTGCCGGTGCGCTGGTGACACACCCCGCCACCCGTCGATCGCACGAGAAAGGCCGGAAAGCGTGACCACACCGGACGTACGCGCCTCCGAAGAGGCCCTGCCGCACTACCCCTTCAGCACCCGGGGCGACCGGCTCGCCCCCGAGCTCGGTGACCTCCAGGCCCGCTGCCCCGTGGCCCGGGTCCGCACCAACTCCGGCGGCGAGGCGTGGCTCGTCACCGGCTATGAGCTGACGCGGCGCGTGCTGCGAGAGCGCACCTTCGCCCGGTCCGTGCTGGGCGACCCCGACAGCCCGGGGCAGGACGCCCCGATCCTGGCGCCCGAGCTCCTGGACGCCATGAACCACCTCCAGCAGGCCGGGCTGCGCGACGAGGCGCTCAAGGCACTCGGCCGCAACCAGCCGGACCTGCCCGACGAGTGGGTCGCCGAGGTCACCCGCGAGGGCCTGGACGCGATGCTCCGGGAAGGCAACCCGGGCGATCTGCAGCGTCACTTCGCGGAGTGGGTAGCCGCCCAGTGCATGTGCCGGCTGCTCGGTCTGCCTTTCGAGGACCGTGAGTGGCTCGCCGTGCGCGCCGATCTCGACCTGACCATGGTGACCCCCACCAACGAGGAGCTCGCCCGCAACTGGGAGGAGATCCGCGTCTACATGCACGAGCACATGGCGGGCCGCCGACCCGGGGAGCCCCGCGGTCTGCTGGACCGGCTCGCGGACCTCAACGACCCCCGGAGCGGCCTCACCGACGTACAGCTGTCGAACATCGCGTCGGTCCTCTTCGTCAGTGGCTACGAGGACTTCGCCAGCTTCCTGGGTGTCGCCGCTTTCAACCTCCTCCAGCACCCCGAGGTGATCAGCGCCGTACGCGCCCGGCCGGAAACGATGCCGGCCTGCGTCGAGGAACTGCTGCGCTGCAGCGTCGTCCTGGGCAACGCCATCCCGCGCTTCGTCACCGAGGACAAGGAACTCGGCACCGAGTCCGTCAAGGAGGGCGATCTGATCCTGCTCTCCCTGGACGCGGTCAACTTCGACCCCGCCGCGTTCGCCGACCCCGACGCCTTCGACCCCACCCGCTCCCCCAACCCCCACATGCGCTTCGGCTACGGCCGCCACCACTGCCCCGGCGCACACCTGGTGCGCAACCAGTCCGCCACCGCCTTCCGCGTCCTGCTCGACCTGCTCCCGGACATCCGCCTCGCGGTACCGGCGGACGAGGTGCCCTGGCACCCCAACCGCATGGCGATCATGGCGGCGGGGATCCCGGTGACGTGGTGACGGCTGTGCCACGGTGAGCGAGGGGCCGGCCGTACGCCACAAGCACGACGGGGAACGTAGGCTGCTCCCCATATGACCGATGAACAAGGGAACGGCCCCGCGCAGTCGCCTCTGCTGCTCGCAGTCGACCGGGGTGACTACGAACTCGTCGCGGACGGGCCGGCTCCGCCGGGGCCGGGAACGGGGACGGAAGGGCAGCGGGCCCTGGAGATCGCGCGGCACTGGTGCGAGGCCGGCGTCGAGGCCGAGCTGCGGCGCAGATCCGGGGCCGCGGGGGCGGCGGAGCGCGCGGTCGTGCGGCATGACGGCGGGCGGCTGTCGCATGAGGTGTCCCTCGGCGGGCTCACCGTCCGCACGGGTCACGCGGCGATCCTCACCCGCCTGGAGTCCGCGTACGGAATCGCTCCGTCCTTCGACGTGCTGAAGCACCGGGCCCTGGCCGAGCCCGACGTCGGTCACGTGGTGTGGTTCGAGACGGTGTCCGTGCTGTGCCAGCGACAGCTGAGCGCCCCCGCGGACCTGGACGTGGCCTGGAACCCCGCGGCCGCGCTCGCCGTCAGCCCGGACCCCCTGGAGCGGTACTTCGGTGCCGACGTGCTGTGCTGCGTGGACACCTTCGACGCGAGTGAGGACTTCCCGTTCAACGCTCCGCTCGCGGACCTCTTCCTGCCGTGGGTGGCACGGGAGGAAGACCCGCGTGTGCTGCGGGTGCTCACCGACGGCCTGGCGGGTTCCATGGATCCCCGCGCCGTGGCACCGCTGACCACGCTGACGCGCCACCCTGACGACCGGGTCCGGGAGCTGGCGGTCCAGGGGCTCCCGTACCCGATGAACACGGGGAACGAGGAGGCCGTGACGGCCGTCGTGGCACGCGCGCGGGACGACGTCCCCGCGGTCCGCCGCGCCGCCTGCAGGGCGCTGGGCTCGGTGCCCGCCGGCTACCCGGACGTGACCGTGGCCCACGTCCCGTACGGCCCCTTGCGCCTGGACGCGCTGGCCGGCTGCCTGAGTGACGCGGAGGAGGACGTACGGGTCACAGCGGCGGGCCAGTTGGCCATGAACGATGATCCGCGCGCCGACGGAGTGCTGTGCTCCTACGAGGGCATCGGCCAGGACTCGCCCTACTACTGGGAGCTGTACAGCGTGTGGCCTCACCGCGAGCGACAGGCGGAAGCCCGCTGAGAGGTCCGGCCCGCGGCGGATCGTGGACCGTGGGTCCTGGCCTACGGGGCATCGGACTGGGTGAGGATGCGCCGGAGCCAGCGGGTGCGGGCATCGCGGGCGTCCTGGCTGAGGGCCGCTCGCGGGGCGAAGGTGTCGAAGCCGTGGCAGGCTCCGGGCCATACGTGCAGTTCGGCCTGTCCCCCGGCCTGCCAGATCGCGTTGGCGTAGGCGACGCCCTCGTCCCTGAGGGTCTCGGCCGACCCGACCTCGATGTACGCCGGAGGCAGCTTCGTCAGGTCCGTGGCGCGCGCCGGAGCCGCGTAGGGCGGCAGGTCGGCGGCGCCGTACCGGTCGCCCAGCAGCGCCTGCCACGCGGTGGTGCTGGAGATCCGGTCCCAGGTGTCGGTGCCGGCCATCTGGTGGCTGGAGAAGGTGGTGCCGCGGTCGTCGAGCATCGGGCACAGGAGC
This sequence comes from Streptomyces sp. NPDC025618, assembly GCF_055558795.1. Taxonomy (NCBI): domain Bacteria; kingdom Bacillati; phylum Actinomycetota; class Actinomycetes; order Kitasatosporales; family Streptomycetaceae; genus Streptomyces; species Streptomyces sp. NPDC025618. The sequence continues at coordinate 55,072 of NZ_JBVHLW010000019.1, forward strand.
AGTTGCCCGATCGGGGTGGGGCCGCCCCGGTCACGGGTGAGCAGGGCGAGGGCGGCGGCGAGCCCGCCACCGGCGCTCTTCCCGCCGATGATGACGCGGTCGGGTTCGATGCCCAGTTCGGCCGCGTGCGCGGCTGCCCAGACGAGCCCGGCGTAGCAGTCCTCCAGCGGACCGGGGTAGCGCGTCCTGGGTGCCAGTCGGTATTCGACGGAGATGACGGCCATCTCCAGTGGGAGAGCCCACTGTCGCAGCAGCCGCGGGAGTACGGACCAGGCGTTGCCCGTGATCATTCCGCCGCCGTGCATGTAGTACAGCAGCGGCAGCGGTCCGGCCGTCCCGGCGGGCCGCGCGCTCACGAGCGTGATGTCCGGCCCGCCCGGCGGTCCCGGCACATCCAGCTCGTCCACCCCGAAGCGTCCGTCGGCCCGGAGTTCGCGCAGCGTCGGTCTGGGCCGGGCCGCGGCGTCCCGCTCCTGGAGGTCAGCGAGGTTCCCGGGGGTCACCGGCTCCCTCGCCGCGTGCCCCAAGGCCGCCAGTGCCGCCGTCAGTTCGGGATCGAGAGGGGGCACATTCCCGGCGCTCATGGCCGGCCGGCCCATCGGGCGCGGGAACACCGGCCGGGACGGCTTGCGGGCTCGTCCGTGCGTACAGGGGACATTCGCGCGAGATCCATGGGGCGTAGTCAATCACCCGCGCCTGATGGCCCTCACGGTGCCGGGGCCGGATGCCGCGGGACGGGTCGTAGGTCCGTGTCACAGCCCGTCGGCTCTATCCCAGGTCGTCGCCCGGAAGGCCGGTGCAGAAGGTGGGCAGGCCCCGCACCGAGCCGGTCGGCCGGAGGTCGTGCGCGGCGGCGGTCACCGCGCGCTCGACGATGGTGTAGGTAAGACCGACGTCCATGCCGTCGGCCCCGAGCCCGGCCAGGGGGACGCGGACCTCCACCACGTCCCCGCGCGAGGTGCGGCCCACGGCGACGTCCGTGGTCCGCTGGCCGTCGGTGGCCACTCGGAGCAGCTCGACCGGTTCGGCGAGATAGGCGTACCAGGCATCGCTCCGTCGCCCGAGTTCGTCGAGCAGCCAGCCGTGGCCGTCGAGCGGTGAGGACGTGGAGTCCGTCGGTTCGGTGCCGGAAAGCCGGGCGGGGCCGGCCGCGGCGATCGACTGCAGGAGCGCGTCGCGGCCGGCCTCGGGGTCGGACAGGAGGGTGGTGCCGGCGGCGCCGGGCCATCGCACGGTCACCCGCGGCCGGCTGGAGGTGAGGTCGACGCCCCTGACGCACAGGCCGAGTTCGGCGCTCCCGCGCTGAACGGCGCCCAGGTCGACGAGCAACGGCGCCCACCACTCGGCCGCAGGCAGTGTGCGGGACGGCCGGACGGGGTGTCGGCTCATCGGGGACCCTCCTGACGCGGGCGGATCAGATGTTGATGGCGTTCTTGACCCAGTCGGGACAGCGTCCCTGAACGCCCTCGCAGTAGGCGGTGATGACGCCCTTGGGCAGCATCGGGATTTTGGCGCTGAAGTCTACTCCCGCGCGGACGGCCTGGACCTGGTCGACGCGACAAGTCTTGAAGATCCACCAGCCGCTGCACTTCACGTGCAGCACGTCGGTGAAGTAGTTCCAGGTGTTCGGATACCCGGCGAACTTCTGCTTCCCCGCGGCTCCCGGGCGCGGGTACTGCGTGGTGGCCTGGACGGCCTTCATGGTGAGGTTGTGCTTCTGCTCTATCTTGGTGAGCCCGAAGCCTTTGTCCTTGACGGGGTCGTAGTACCCCCTCCGCATATAGACGGTCCAGCCGTCACGGTCCTTCCACTGCCCCACCAGGTCGTCGGGGCCGCTGAGCGCCGTGCTCTCCGTACCGGCGGTGCGGGGTGTCTTCCCGGCGCCGAGCTGCTTCACCGCGGAATCCGGGATCCCGTGCCGGCCGAGGTCGGCCAGCCGGAACGAGGAGTCTCTCGGAATCCCGGATCCGTGGTCGAAGACGGAGAACTCCACGTCCCCGGACGAGCCCTGAGCGGAGGGCGCTGCTGTCATCGCGGACGCCGGCGCCGCCGCGAACAGCCCGGCCGCGAGGCCGAGGGCCGCCGAGGCGACGGCGTACCGACGTGCGTTCACCTTACGCATGGTCCCCCTTGAGGTGACTGCCGTGCACTTCCGTTGCCGGACCCTCACGGTGCGATCCGGCCACCAGCAAGCTAGGGAGACCACTCGTGACGCGTCGACCCCCGCGGGGGTGAATCGGCCAGCCTCGGTGGCTGTCCACGGCAATCACCATTTGCACCAGGGGAGTTGCGCACCGCACAGCTCACCCGCTTGGGGTGGTCGAGCGGGGTCAGGTTCCGTTTGCAGCAGGCCGGTGCCTGCAATGTGACCGAAAACTTTCGGACATGGTCGGGCGGCGCCCGCTTCCAGGGCGAGCTCCCGATGGGGCCGAGGGGCCGGTTTCCTCGTCAGCGTTGCCCGTGATGGGACGGCCCATCAGCCCTCACCGTCGGCAGCTCAGGCACCGGTCTGGTCGTCAGCGACCTTGTCCAGCAGGTGCGGGCCGTTGTTGCGCACGCTGTTGACGGCCGTGGACACCGAGCGGGCATCGAGGTGGCCGTCGGCGGGAGTGGTCAGCAGCGCGCGGAGTTCGTCCGGGTCCTGGTGCGCTGGGTCGAGCCAGGTGTCCCAGTCGGCCGGGGCGACGGCCAGTGGCATGCGCGGGTGGATCCGTCCGGCCGCGTCGGTGGCCTCGGTGGTGATGATCGTGCAGGTCGCCCACCAGGCCGCCTGGTCGTCGTCGGCCGCCACCGCGGGGTCGCGCCAGAACTCGTACAGGCCCGCCATCGCCATCGTCCGGCCGTCCTCGGGGCTGATGAAGTAGGGCTGCTTGTACGCCTTGGCGGTGCCGGTGGCCGACACCGCCCGCCACTCGTAGAAGCCGTCCGCGGGCAGCAGGCAGCGGCGCTTGGCGAACGCCCGGCGATAGGCGGGTTTCTCCGCGACGGTCTCCGCCCGAGCGTTGATCATCTTCGCCCCCACGTCCACGCTCTTCGCCCAGGACGGCACCAGCCCCCACCGCAGCGGCCTCAGCTGCCGCACCACCTCACCCGTCGCGCGGTCGGGGCGGTCCAGCACCGACCACACCTGATCGGTCGGCGCCACATTCCAGCTCGGCGCGAGGGTTTCCCGCGGATCCCAGCGGGTGACCTGGAACAGCCCGGCCAGATCCTCCGGGCCGCGGGTGGAGACGTATCGGCCGCACATGACTCCCTACCTTGCCACGCGACGGCCGATGTGGCCGGTCGCCACGGCGCCGGGCGCGGGCCCCGACGCGGTGCGACGGCCCCGGATGACCGCGACCCGCCGCGAAGCCATCGTTGCCTCGCGGCCGGCGCGGTTACCCGCCGACGTGATCACGCGGCCGGCGGACATCGCCGACGCGGCCATGGGCTTCGCCCCGCAGGACGAGAAGGCGGGACGGCGCCGCACGTCGAGGAGTCAGGCGCCGACGTACGCCGCCAAGTGCTCACCGGTCAGCGTGGAGCGAGAGGCGACCAGATCGGCCGGTGTGCCCTCGAAGACGATCCGGCCGCCGTCGTGTCCGGCGCCGGGGCCGAGGTCGACGATCCAGTCGGCGTGTGCCATGACCGCCTGGTGGTGCTCGACCACGATGACCGACTTGCCGGAGTCGACGAGCCGGTCGAGCAGGCCGAGCAGTTGCTCGACGTCGGCGAGGTGGAGGCCGGCGGTCGGCTCGTCGAGGACGTAGACGCCGCCCTTCTCGGCCATGTGCGTCGCCAGCTTGAGCCGCTGCCGCTCGCCGCCGGACAGGGTGGTGAGCGGCTGGCCGAGGGTGAGGTAGCCGAGGCCGACGTCGGCGAGCCGTTGGAGGATCTTGTGCGCGGCCGGCGTGCGTGCCTCGCCGTCGCCGAGGAACTCCTCGGCCTCGGCCACCGGCATCGCGAGCACCTCGCTGATGTCGCGCCCGCCGAGGTGGTATGCGAGGACCGAGGCGTCGAAGCGCTTTCCCTCGCATTCCTCGCACGTGGTGGCGACACCGTCCATCATCGCCAGGTCGGTGTAGATGACGCCGGCACCGTTGCACGTGGGGCAGGCGCCCTCGGAGTTGGCGCTGAAGAGCGCCGGCTTCACACCGTTGGCCTTCGCGAACGCCTTGCGGATCGGGTCGAGCAGCCCGGTGTACGTCGCCGGGTTGCTCCGCCGCGAACCGCGGATGGGGCTCTGATCGACCGACACCACACCCTCTCCGGCGGGGATCGACCCGTGCACGAGCGAGCTCTTGCCGGAACCGGCGACGCCCGTGACGACGGTCAGTACGCCGAGCGGGATGTCGACGTCGACGTCCCGCAGGTTGTGTGCCGACGCGCCGCGGATCGCCAGCACGCCGGTGGGCTTGCGTACCGCCTTCTTGAGGGTGGCCCGGTCGTCGAGGTGGCGGCCGGTGACGGTGCCGCCGGCCCGCAGCCCCGCGACCGTACCCTCGAAACAGATACTGCCGCCCGCCGCACCGGCGCCGGGGCCGAGGTCGACGACGTGGTCGGCGATCGCGATCGTCTCCGGCTTGTGCTCCACGACGAGCACCGTGTTGCCCTTGTCCCGCAGCCGCAGCAGCAGGTTGTTCATCCGCTGGATGTCGTGCGGGTGCAGGCCCGTGGTGGGCTCGTCGAAGACATAGGTGACATCGGTCAGCGAGGAGCTGAGGTGGCCGATCATCTTGACGCGCTGCGCCTCACCGCCCGACAGCGTGCCCGAGGGCCGGTCGAGCGAGAGGTAGCCGAGGCCGATCTCCACGAACGAGTCGCATGTGTGCCGCAGTTTCTCCAACAGCGGCGCCACCGAAGGCTCCTGGAGGCCGCGCACCCACTCGGCCAGGTCCCTGATCTCCATCGCGCAGGCGTCCGCGATGCTGACCCCCTCGATCTTCGAGGCCCGGGCGCCCTCACCGAGCCGGGTGCCGTCGCACTCGGGACAGGTGGCGAAGGTGACCGCCCGCTCGACGAAGGCCCGGATGTGCGGCTGCATCGCCTCCTTGTCCTTGGAGAGCATCGACTTCTGGATCCGCGGGATCAGACCTTCGTAGGTCATGTTGATGCCCGCGATCTTCATCCTGGTCGGCTCGTGGTGGAGGAAGTTGCGCAGCTCCCGCTTGGTGTACTCGCGGATCGGCTTGTCCGCGTCGACGAAGCCCGACTCGCTGTAGAGCCGGTAGTTCCAGCCGCCCGCCGTGTAGCCGGGGATGGTCAGCGCGCCCTCGGCGAGCGACTTGGTGTCGTCGTAGAGCTGGGTGAGGTCGATGTCGGAGACGGCGCCGCGGCCCTCGCAGCGGGGGCACATGCCGCCGGTGCGGCTATAGGTCACCTTGACCGCCTTCCGATCCCCGCGCTCGACGGTCATCGCGCCGGCCGCCCGGACCGAGGGGACGTTGAAGGCGTACGCGCTGGGCGGGCCGATGTGCGGTTCGCCCAGCCGGCTGAAGAGGATGCGCAGCATCGCGTTGGCGTCGGTGACGGTGCCGACCGTGGAGCGGGGGTCGGCGCCCATCCGCTGCTGGTCGACGGTGATCACGGTGGTCAGCCCGTCGAGGACGTCGACGTCGGGCCGTGCGAGGGCCGGCATGAAGCCCTGGACGAAGGCGCTGTACGTCTCGTTGATCAGCCGCTGCGACTCGGCGGCGATCGTGTTGAACACCAGCGAGCTCTTGCCCGAGCCGGAGACGCCGGTGAACACCGTCAGGCGGCGCTTCGGGATCTCGACGCCGACGTCCTTGAGGTTGTTCTCGCGCGCACCGTGCACGCGGATCAGATCATGGCTGTCGGCGACGTGCGGCGCGTGCGGGGGCGCATCCGTCTTCGGGGGCTTGCTCATCATCTCTCCATGGGTGGGACGGGGGGCGCACGCCACCGGCCGCGGCGCCGCACGATCAGGGCGCGCCGCGGCCGAGCGGCGGGGCAACTACGCGGAGGGCGCCTGCGAGATCCGCACCATGTTGCCCGAGGGGTCGCGGAAGGCGCAGTCGCGCGGGCCCCAGGGCTGGTCCATGGGCTCCTGGAGCACCTCGGCGCCCGATGCCCGCACCTTCTCGAAGGCCGCGTCGAGGTCGTCGGTACGGAAGACGATGTTCGGCAGGACGCCCTTGGTGAGCAGCTCCTGCAGGGCGTCACCGTCGGCCTTGGGGCGGCCGGCGTGCGGTTCCGAGAGCACGATCTCGAGGCCCGGCTGGTCCGGGCTGCCGAGGGTGACCCAGCGGAAGCCACCGGAGGCGACGTCGTTGCGCACCTCCAGGCCGAGGGCGTCGCGGTAGAAGCCGAGCGACTCGTCCGGGTCGTTGACGGTGATGTGGCAGTACTGCAGAGCGATGGTCATGCCGCCAACGTTAGGCGGCGTCCTCCCCGGCCGCTTCTTCGATCCTGCTCGGCTTGTCCCTGGTGGGCCGGGTGCGCACCTTGGCCACGCACGCGGGCATCGCCGTCACCGCGGGGTGCTCCCGCGCGCGGTACGCGCTCGGCGTCTCCCCCAGGATTTCGGTGAACCGCGCGCTGAACGAGCCGAGCGAGGTACAGCCGACCGCCATGCACGCGTCGGTGACGCTCATGCCCGCGCGCAGCAGGGCCATCGCCCGCTCGATCCGGCGGGTCATGAGATAGCTGTACGGCGTCTCGCCGTAGGCCGCCCGGAACTGCCGTGAGAAGTGCGCCGGGGACATGAGCGCGTGCCGGGCGATCGTGGGCACGTCGAGGGGCCGCGCGTACTCCCGGTCGATGAGATCCCGCGCCCGGCGCAGGTGCCGGAGGGTGGCGAGTTCTTCGGGGGTCATGGGAGCCAGGGTATCAGCGGCCTCCGAAAAGGGTCTCTGACCTGTGATTATGTGGCTCTGCGAGGTTTCGTCGGCACGCTCTGCGGCGTTCCGTCCGCACAGGGAGCGGCCCCAGTCGGCGGCCAGCGCGAGGAAGTCGGCCAGGTCGCCTTCGGCGCCGTCGAGCAAGTGGCGGAGCTTGGTGACAGGCAGCTCGATCACAGGCTGTCGCTCTGCTCCCTGTCGACGGTCAGCCGGACGGTGTCGCCGACTCGCTCGGCGAGCGGGCCGGGGTCGTGACCGAAGGTGGCTGAACGACTCGATGTCGGCGACGGGCCAGAGGTCGAAGCCGTCAGGGGTGCGGGTTTCCAGGGCGGGCCGCATCACGATCACTTGGTGAAGTGTTCCGTATCCCCGCCCTCTTCAACAGCTGCCCAGCGCCGCGGCGCTCTTGAGCTATCGAGCCCCTGCTCCACGTCCCCCTCGTCACGTAAAGTTCCGCGGCGAGGGTCTCAAGGTCCGTCGTCCGGCCTTCGGCGCCCTCGCCACGCAGTTGAGATCGCCGCTCGCACCGCCCCAAGGGACATCGATGGAACTTTCCCAAGTCCGTCTTCTCGTCACGGACTTCCCCAGCTGTTACCACTTCTACCGGGACGTACTGGAGCTCAAGCCGCAGTTCGAAGCGGAGGGCGGCCCGTACGCGAAGTTCACTCCCGGCGGCGGCACCGCGGGCATCGCCTTGCAGGACCGCGCGCAGATGGCCCAGGTGCTGGGTGAACTCGGTGCCGAGCCGGCCGGCTACCGCTCCCTCGTCGTCCTGCGGGTCGTTCTCCCGGGCTTTTCTGAGTGTGGTGTGACGTCGTACTAGCTGTGTGACCTGGGGTTTTCTCTAGCATCTCTGGGGCTGTCGCGAATGTTGCGACACGTTGCACTTGAGATCGGAGGAGACCCGTTGAGGGGCCTTTCCTGTTCAACTCCCGTCCGGCGTCCGCTACTGGACTGTCGTGGACGATGTCCTGGCCGTGGTCCCGGAGGCCGACGCCTTCTTGCGGCACGTGCGGTTCGGCAGGGACCAGGCCGAGCTGACCACCCGTACGTACGCCGGGCATATCGCGTTGTACCTGCGCTGGTGCGCCCGGACGGGGCGGGACTGGCGGGCGGCGGCTGAGGAGCTGGGGCTGTTCATCGTCTGGCTGAAGTTCGGCTCGCAGCAGATCACGGGCATCGAGCGCCCTTCGGGGAACGGGCTGGTGTACCCGGGGCCGGGGGCTGCGGCCGTACGCGAGCCGGCCCGCATCCAGAACGTGCTCACGGGGGTGCGCCAGTTCCTGCTGTACGGCATCACGACGAAGGCGGTGCCCTCGCCGGTGATGGCCCAGCTGTATGAGGTGGCGGAGAACTGGGATCTTCCGGAGCAGGCTCGTGGGGAGGAGCTGACTGGCTACCGGATGCGGCCCCGGCACCGGGTGCAGGTGCCGCAGAAGAAGGGCGAGCGGGCCACCGACCGGGAGATCGTGGAGCTGTTCCTGGCCTGCCGCAGCGCCCGGGACCGGTTCATCGTGCTGTTGCTGGGGCGGGCTGGTCTGCGCCCGGGAGGCGCTGCTGGCTTGCGGCGGGAGGACATGCACTTCATGCCGGACTCGACGGCGTTGGGCTGTCCGAGGAAGGGGTCTCACCTGCACACGTTGCGGCGGGACAACTCCAACGGGGCCTGGGCGAAGCGGCAGCCGGCCGTGGCGCCGGGCCGGTGGAAGCCTGTCGACCACCTGGTGGTGCTCGCCTACGACCAGTACGTGATGGAGCGGATGGCGCTGCCGCATGGGCCGGCGAGCGACTTCGTGCTGGTGAACTTGTTCGCCGGGCCGCTGGGCGCCCCGATGACTACGGATGGCATCACCGAGCTGCTTGGGCGGCTGTCGAAGCGCGCCGGGCTGGGCAGGAGGGTCACGCCGCGGATGCTGCGGCGCGCGGCGGGCAGCAACTTTGCGGACGCCGGAGGCGGGCAGGACGAGATCGCGGCCTTGTTGGACCACGCGCGGTTGTCCAGCGCGGAGCCGTACCTGACGCCGGCCCCGGACCGCCTTCGGGACGCGGTGGAGTCGGTGCCTTCGCCGCGCGAGCTGGCCGGAGGTGTCCGATGAGTCCGGTGCTCACGCCCGTGGTCACCGCTCCGGCGCCGGGTCAGTATGCCTCCGATGCCGAGCTGACCGCCTTCCTGTGGTCGCTGATCAGTGAGGACTTCCTGACGGAGGCGGGCTGGAATGCCGAGCGGCGCGTACTGACGCCGACGGGCCATCCGACCCTGGGCGGCAGGCGCTGCCCGGTGCCCAACTGCGATTCCCCGGTGCGGGGGATGAAGCTGTGCAGCACCTGCTCGGACCGGCGCCGCAAGTCCGGTATGCCCATGAAGGAGTTTGTCCTCCTTCCTCGCATCTCACGGCATCTGCACCTGGGCACCAGCACCTGCCGGGTCTCCGGGTGCGAGCGGCCCTGGATCAACTCGGGCCGCGAACCGGTATGCCGGGCTCACCGGTGGCAGATGATCAAGCGCGGCGGAACCCTGGAGGAGTTCCTCGCCGACCTGGCCGTCAAGGGCCTGCCCGGCCTGGGCGACTGCTCGGTGCTCGCCTGCAACCGCCAGGCCGTCAACGAGAGCGGCACGCGCCTGTGCCACCCGCACGGCAAGCGGCTCCCCGCCCTGCGCCGGGAGCCCGGGTTCGACGAGGAGGGGTGGCTGCGGACCGCGCCGTCGGGCAGCTTCGGCATCGAGATCAGCTTCCGGGGCTTGCCGGACCTGGTCGTCGCCCAGCTGTTGTTCGGGCTCCAGCACCGCTGCCACCGCGGCGCCCGCACCGAGGCCGGCAACTTCCGCGCGCTGATCGACAAGACGATCCGCCCCTCGCTCGCCCGGCGCCTGGAGGACGTCCCCGATCCGGTCGCGAACAGCGACGCCCTGCGCCTTTTGAACCGGACCCGCATCTACGCGATCCGGGCCGTGAAGACCCCCGAGGGCGAGTACACCAAGGACGAGTGCGACCTGGTGGCCTTCGGGCACCGCGGCACGCTGGTCTTCACTGTGATCCATCAGCCCTGGCTGCGCGAGAGCGCCAAACGCTGGGCCCGCGACTACCTCTCCAAGGTCCGCTCCAAGAGCTCCGCCTCCCATGCCCAGCAGCACCTCCACGGCCTGGCCAAGCTCTCGGACACCCTGCGCACACGGCCCGACCGCGGCATGGACAAGCAGGCGCTCTCCCGCGCCGACGTCGAGAACTTCCTGAACCGGATGTCGTTCCTCGACGCCAACGGCGTGATGACCACGAACACCCGCATCGCCTACGTCCGCATGGCCCGCAACGTCCTCAAGCAGTGCCGGGCCATGGGACTGACCCGTCCCGAGGGACCGCTGGCGGGCCTGCCGGACGACTTCGTCATCACCCGCCTCGATGTCCCCAAGCCGCCGGAGCCCTCGGAGGAGGGCCAGGACCTCCCGCCCGAGGTGATGCGCCAGCTCTGCGCTCACCTGGACGCCTTCGAGGCGATGACCGGCTACGAGATACGGCTGAGCGTCGAGCTGCTGATGGACACCGGCCGCCGACCGGAGGAGGTCTGCCGCCTGGAGCTGAACTGCCTCACCCGCGACAGCCAGGGCAAGCCGGTGCTGCTCTACAACAACTGGAAGGAACAGCGGATCGGGCGCCAGCTGCCCGTCCACGAACCGACCGCCAAGCTGATCACCGACCAGCAGAAACGCGTACGCGAACGCTTCCCCGACCAGCCGCCGTCGAAGCTGGTCCTGCTGCCCTCACTGGTGCTCAACCTGCGCGGGGACCGCTCGATTGACTCCAACCACCTGTCCGCGATGCACCGCGAGTGGGTCGAGTCCCTGCCCGATTTCATCCTGGACGACGGCACCGTCTTCGACAAGGAAAAGATCTTCCCTTACGCCTACCGGCACTCCTTCGCCCAACGCCACGCGGACGCCGGCGTCCCCGTCGACGTCCTGGCCGAGCTCATGGATCACGACAACTACCAGACCACCAGGACGTACTACCGCATCAAGGAAGTCCGCCTGCGTGAGGCGGTCGAGCGCGTCACCCAGATGCAGTTCGACCGCCACGGCACCCGCGTCTGGGGCGCGGTCACCAGCGTGCTCGACGCCGAACGCACCCGCCGCGCGGTCGGCGCGGTCGTCGTCCCCTTCGGCACCTGCTCCGAACCGGCCAACGTCGCCGCCGGCGGCGGAGCCTGCCCGCTCCGCTTCCGCTGCGTGGGCTGCGACCACTTCTCCACCGACGTCTCCTACCTCCCCGACCTGCGCACCTACCTCAACGACCTGCTCCGGCAGCGGGAGAAGCTGAGATCGATGGCCGAGGCCGACGACTGGGCCCGCGCCGAGGCCATGCCGTCCGAGGCGGAGATCACCCGCATCCGCCGCCTGATCCAGCGCGTCACCGAGGACATCGACACGCTCACCGAAGCCGAACGCGCCGAGATCCAGCAGGCCGCCCAGGTCGTCCGCCAGATGCGGCAGACCTTTCTCGGCATGCCCCGAATCCGCCAGCCCCTGCCCGACCTCCGACCGGAGCGACCCGCATGACTGCACCCGACCCCACCGTCCAGGCGATGATCGAGGGCCGCCGGGCCGACACCGGACGCCGGCGCCAGCGCGTCCTGGCAGCCCTGGCCGAAGCCGCGAAGGACGGCTCCGAGGTCAGCGCCACGGCGATCGCCCGCCGCGCGGGCGTCGACCGCACCTTCCTCTACCGCCACCGCGACCTCCTCGCCCAGGTCCACGCCCAGGCCGCCGAACCGCCCACCGCCCCCGGCGGCCGGGGACCTGCCGTCAGCCGGGCCTCGCTGCAAGCCGACCTTCTGGCCGCCGACGCCCGCACCGCCCGCCTCGCCGCTCAGGTCAGGCGCCTCGAAGCCCGCCTCAGCGAAGCCCTGGGCGAGCAGGTCTGGCGCGAGGTGGGCATCGGCGGCCCCGAGGACACCGAGCAGCTCAAGGCCCGGATCACCACCCTCGAACAACAGGTGATCGACCTGGAACTCAAGCTCCAGGACCGTGACGACGACCTCGCCGCCGCCCGCGCCGCCAACCGCGAGCTGATGGCCCAGCTCAACCGCCACACCGACTGATCAGGCAGCCCGCGGACAAGCGGGCGAGCGCCTCCCGGCCGATGCACGGCCGGGAGGCGACGGCGACACCGCCGCTGGTGCCGAGTCGGGGCCAGGGTTCGGGAACCGTCGGGCCGTGCTGTGGTGGCTGTCTCAGGCCTTCTCCAGCCGCCACGTCCGGTGACGGGTCACCGGCTCGTTGGACGGCAACGGCCCCATTGTGTTGCTGTCCCAGCGGATCACCCGCGGCCGCCCGAACATGTCCTTGGGGTTGTCGCCGTAGAGGTAACGGAACATGCCGTCGTCATCGGGGTGCTTCGCGATGATGTGATCGTCCCTCTCCGGCTGGAAGGTCAGGACTCTTTGCGGATCGGTGAAAACGTTCCGGCCGTCACCGGTGAGAACGATCCGGCCGTCCTTGAAGTCCCACTTGGCCGCATGGTCACTGGTCTGGGCCACCAGAGTGATCTGGTGGAAATAGGTGTCGTCCCGAAGCGCCCAATGGCCCCGCCCCGCCGGCTCCTCCACCGTGTTGACGATCCGCCCGCCGTTGCACGTCCATGCCTCCGTGGCGTCACCGCGCGGAGGCCCGATGAGCAGCTCCGGAGAAGTCGCCGGCGATCCCACGGCGTCGTACGTCCGGTTGGTGTCCAGAGTCCCGCCGACGCCCGTCTTCTTGTACAGGCACTGTCCGGTCTCCACGTTGACGATGCGGAACTTTCCATCCGGAAATCCGTTCGGCATCAGGCCCTCCTCGCTGGTACCTGCGGGACCAGCGCGGCCCCGGCTTGCCCAGAGTCCCGGCGGGGCCCGTCTTCTTGTACAGGCACTGCCCGGCTTTCAGGTTGACGATGCGGAAATTTCCGCCCGGAAATCCGTTCGTGTATCAAGCCCTCCTCGCCGGTGGCTGCGGGGCCAGGGCGGCCCCGGCTTGTGCATCCGTACACCGGATGCGGCGTTGAAGCCCTTGTCATGGGTTATGCGGGTCCGGCGGCACTGCCGGGACCACGAGAGGCTGCCGCAGATACTGGTGCGGCAGTTGTCCTCGCGAGAGCGGTGCACAGCACTCAGGCCTCGGGCGTGGGAGAGGCTCCCGGTGCGGGCGCCGATTGTCGTGGTGGAGCCGGCTGCTGGGGCGGCACGTGGGAGGAGTCGTGGCCGGCGGGGAGAGATCGGGCTTCCATCGGTCCGGCCATGTAGGCGAGGATGCAGGCGGAGAAGATGAATGCCATGTGGATCGTGGTGCCCCAGATAAGCTCGCGCTGGGGCATGTGGTGGATGTTGACGAACATCTGCAGCAAGTGGATCGAGGAGATCCCGACGATCGCCATGGCCAGCTTGACCTTGAGTACGTTGGAGTTGACGTGCGAGAGCCACTCCGGCTGGTCCCGGTGCCCCTGCAGCCCGATGCGGGAGACGAAGGTCTCGTAGCCGCCGACGATCACCATGATCAGCAGGTTGGCGATCATCACGACATCGACGAGCTTGAGCACCGCGAGCATGACCGCGTTCTCGTCCGACTGCCCGCTGACAACACTGTGAAGCAGGCGCCACAGCTCGCCGAAGAACTCGTATACATAGACAGCCTGCGCGGCCACGAGCCCGAAATACAACGGCGCCTGCAGCCACCGCGTCGCGAACAGGGCGTACCCCAGCGAGGGAACAGTTTCCCCCGCCGGGACCGACGCTTTGGCCCCAAAACTGCCACGAGTGCTCGCCACGTTCCCCCCGCCCCGCATGCCGTCTCCACCGGAAGCTGCCCGCGTCGGCTCTTCTTAGAGCCACAGGGCAGCGGATTCCCTCATACAGGTGACAGGTTTCCCGCACAGCGAAGCCGGAGGTGTCCTTGGGCCGGGAGACGGTCTTGATGGTGAGGTGGAGGTGCATGTTCGCCAGGCCACGAGCTTCCCGAGAGGTCCCGTGCACCACATCTGTTGCATCAGCTACAGTGCTCGCGACCGCTCCTGAGCTGCGAAAACTCCAACCGCACGCGCGCCGAGCCCCGGAGAAGTGGTGGAACACCCTCTACATCGACGCCGCAGTCAAGAAACTCGAAGCAGGCGGCGTCACCGTCTCCCCCGGGATCCGCTCACGCCTGTCCCCGCTGGCCTGCGAGCACATCAACTTCCATGGCCGCTACCCCATCACCCGCTCCCACAGCGACGGCGCCCTGCGGCCCCTGCGCGAGCCCGGCGAGGCCGAGGAGTAAGGCCACAGGGTGCTCGCGGCCTCGGGGGCGATTCTGGTTCTCCCTCACCGGCGTCAGACTGCGTCACGATTCCCACAGGACCCAAAGACGGAATCGTGCGCGCTGCTGGCGTGCTTTTTGATGCACCCCTGTCCTCCGTGTGAGTGAGTTATCGGGGCGGGTGCATGGACAGCCCTTAGAAGCGGCGCGGATGTGCCGCCTTCTACCGGCCGCAAGAGGAGAGAAGAGATTCTCCGTGAAATATCTGAGGCCCCCGATCGTCGCCGATTTCCTGGAAGCCCTGGACGATGGCGACTACAGGTCCTGGGCTGAGGAACAGCCTGTTCCCGGGCTCGGGGAACATCGGTACAGCCGTTGGCGCTGAGAACGCAATGAGGACCGCATGCGCCTGGTTGACCCCACACCTGTCCAGACCCGGCCACGACTGACCCGACACCTTCGGCACGAGGCGAACGTGACGTGGCGGATGCTTGCGGACAATCTGCTCGCGTGCCTCCCGCCGCCCTTGACGTTCACCCTCGCAGCCTGCTTCCGCGCCCAGCTCCCCGCTCACCAAATCCTCTGGCACCTGGGGCAGATCCTCCTGCTGTCCCTGCTGTATGCCTATACCTTCGACACCTCGAACCAGGCCCGCGGAGCTGAGGAAGACCGGCTCAACAAGCCCTACCGCCCCATACCGGCTGGCCTCATCACTTCGGCAGGGGCCATGCGCCGGTTCTGGATCGCGATGCCCCTTTACACCCTCCTCGGCTGGCAACTCGGGGTGGTGGAGTGGGTCCTGCTGTGGCAGGCGGCCATCATCCTCATCAACCTTGTCTCCACCCCCCGCTCCTACCTCTTGTGCAAGACACCCAGCATGGTCATGGGGACCGTCGCGCAGCTCTGCGGCGCATGGCAGGCTGTCAGCCCCATCGACACGACGGTGACGCAGTGGATCACCATCATCACCATCGTCTACGCCCTGGCCCTGCTCTTTGAAGACATCCGGGATATGGAAGGCGACCGGGCGATCGGCCGACGCACCCCGGCGCTGGTCCTAGGCGCCTGGCCGATCCGTATCTGGTTCGTCTCGCTCATGTTGATCACCCCACCCCTGTTTCACTTCAGCCTTTACGCGCCGACCAGCGCGGCCCCATGGCGGATTGCCGTGTGCGACCTCGCACTTGCCGCCACCTGCTGGACGTCCGCGGTCCGGGGCTTGCTCCTGCGCCATACCCGAGCCGACCGCGTCACCTACCAGCTTTATATGGCCTCTTATGTGGTCGCATTGCTGGCTGGCCCCGTCCTATGGTTCTAACAGTTCATCTCATTTGGAGTGTTCGATAGTCTGTTGACGTGGGGATCGTTGAGCGGCTGGTGCCGGATGAGCTGTGGGAGTTGTTCCAGCGTGTGGTGCCGGAGGCGCCGTCACGGCCTCAGGGAGGCGGGCGGCGCCGGCACGGTGACCGGGAAGTACTGGCCGCGATCGTGTTTGTGGCCACGTCGGGGTGTACGTGGCAGCAACTGCCGACGGCGTCGTTCGGGCCGTCGGGAGCCACGGCCCACCGGCGGTTTTCCGAGTGGACCAAGGCGAGGGTCTGGGCGAAGCTCCATCGCCTGGTCCTGGACGAACTCGGCTCCCGCGGTGAGTTGGACTGGTCTCGTTGTGCGATCGACTCGGTGAACATGCGGGCCCTGAGAAGGGGGACCTGACGGGTCCGGATCCTGTGGACCGGGGCAAGTACGGCTCGAAGATCCACTTGATCACCGAGCGAACCGGTCTGCCCCTCTCCGTCGGGATATCGGGAGCGAACTTGCACGACAGTCAGGCCCTGGTCCCCTTGGTGAAGGGCATACCGCCGGTCCGCTCCCGCCGAGGACCACGGCGACGCAAGCCGGGAAAGCTCCACGGCGACAAAGGCTACGACTACTCCCACCTGCGGCGATGGTTACGCAAGCGCGGCATCCCCCACCGCATCGCCCGCAAAGGCATCGAGACCTCCCAGCGACTGGGCCAGCACCGCTGGACCATCGAACGCACCATGTCCTGGCTCGCCGGCTGCCGCCGCCCACACCGACGCTACGAACGCAAAGCCACCCACTTCCTCGCCTTCACCAGCATCGCCTGCACCCTCATCTGCTACCGCAGACTCGCCAAATGAGATGACTTCTTATTCCCAGGCCGCCGGCCGGGCCAGCCGATCTCGGCGAGCACACTCGCCCGACGCCTGGCCGCACATGGTATTCCCGCAGCCCGACTCGCACGCAATGGCGCGATCCTCGCCATGGTCGACAACATCCACTGGAAACTCGTCGCCCGGTCTACTCGGCCTCGCCGAGCAGACCGCATACCAATGGCATCACATCAACGGCGGCGACCGAGCCAGCTACGTGGCCAGCCGCCTGAAGAAACACTCGGCACCGGCCAGCCCCGAATAGCTGTCCCGGTGCCCTACTCAGCGAAAGATGACGTCAACGCCGCGGTCGCGGAAAATCTCCAGGACGACTTCGAACAACGACCCACTCTCCTTGCTCGGACCGTGGCGCTGAGTAAGGGACGACTTAGCGACGCTAGAGGAATGCCATTCCAGCGTGAATGGTGACTCGGCACCCCAGCGGCCGCGCAGGCAGTCATCCAAAGCGTCAAGGTTCCACCCGAAATAGCCGCCTGGCCCATTCACGGCCTCGCCAAGAGCGCAGTAGAAACTGTCCGCGTCCACAATGTGCTCACCGTCCAGGTGAAACGTGGCACCGGAAGGCCGATCCGGCAAGGATCGAAAGCCGTGACGCGTCAGAGCCACGGACAGCCAACCACGACGGCCAGCCGAGCCGAGGGAATGCCACAAACCGGCCCGGTTCATCTGTCCGGCGCGGATGAGCTCCCACGGCCATTCGGACTGTGGAAGCGCGTTGTCGCACCACAGAAGCACGGTCAAATCGACCAGGCCCGCCCCTCGCGTCGAAGGCCGCACCGCCTCCGGCTTCACGTCATTGACGAAGTACTGCCCCATCCTGGCGCCCGATGAGTCCAAGAACGAGAGATTGGCGTTGCCGGCCAGCGCCCGCTTGCTGCCCATGCGGTCAATACACACTCGCAGGCCGCCTTGAGGTGAACACCCGAGCAACTCAACTCTCCGTGATCCGTCCCCCAGTGGCACGAAAAGCCCCGTGGCTTCTTGGGCATGTCCCCAGAAGTCGCTCTCCTCATCATCGCTGGTCAAAGAGCAGCCAGCCCCAACAGCGCCCATACCTTGCCCCCACCATCATCGAACAGCCGCCGATCCTACTGGCCTGGGCGTCAGCACAGTCGACCCGTCGACGCCGACCTGGAAGTAGTCACTCAACGTGACTGCTTGCTTAGGGCACTCGGCAGGAACCAACACTGCCCACCGCCAGTAACAGCGGACGCTGCGCATCGCCGGTCACGGGAGCACGATATCGGCCCCGCCGGCCCGGATCGGGTCGAGCTACCCGCCCTCTCAGCCGGCGGCGGCGCCGAACCACTCCGGCAGCCGGCCGAGCAGATCCCGCTGGTCTTCACCGGCCCATGCCACGTGACCGTCGGGCCGCAGCAGCACGGCGGGCACCTCCAGTTCCTCGCTGACGTCGACGACGTGGTCGACCCGGTCCGCCCAGCCCTCCACCGAGAGCCGGCCGGTCTGGTCGAGCAGCAGCCCGCGGCCGCCGCGCATCAGCTCGTAGAGGCGCCCCCGCTTCAGCTCCACGTCCCGCATCCGCCGGCCGAGCAGTTCGTGGCCCTCGCCGAAGTCGTAGCGGACCCCGACCGCGGTGATCATCTCGGTCACGTACCGGTTCACCTCCTCGAAGTCCATCAGCTTCGAGAGCAGCCCCCGCAGCGCGACCGCCCCCGGCTCCGACCCCATCAGGGTGATCTGCGCGCGGGTGTTGTCCAGCACGGCGGCGCCCACCGGGTGACGCTCGGCGTGGTAGCTGTCCAGCAGCCCCTCCGGCGCCCAGCCGTCGATCTCGGCGGCCAGCTTCCAGCCGAGGTTGAAGGCGTCCTGCACACCGAGGTTGAGCCCCTGCCCGCCGGTCGGCGGGTGAATGTGCGCCGCGTCGCCGGCCAGCAGCACCCGGCCGACCCGGTAGCGCTCGGCCTGCCGGGTGGCGTCGCCGAACCGGGACAGCCAGCGCGGCGAGTGCGCGCCGAAGTCGGTGCCGGCGAAGGCCCGCAGCCGCTGCTGGAATTCGTCGAGGGTGGTCGGGGCCGTACGGTCCTCGGCCACCCCTTCGGCGGGCACGATGACGCGGTACGTCCCGTCCCCGAGCGGCATGGCGCCGAACCGCGGTTGGGTCTTGTTGACCTCCGCGACGAGGGCGGCGATCGTCGCCGGATCCTCGGTCATCTCCATGACGCCCAGCAGCGTCTCGACCTTGGCGGGCTCGCCGGGGAAACCCACGCCGAGCAGCTTGCGCACCGTACTGCGGCCGCCGTCGCACCCGACGAGGTAGCGCGAGCGCAGGTGCGTGCCTCCCCCTCCCCCGGCGGCCGCGCCCCCGCTCGCGGCCAGCTCGACGGTCACCCCGTCCTCGTCCTGGCTCAGCCCGGTCACTTCGTGGCCGCGCCGGATCTCGACGCCGAGTTCGAGGGCCCGCTCGTTGAGCAGCCGCTCGGTGTCCGGCTGCGGGGAGGCGATGCCGTAGGGGTGGGCGGTGTCCAACCGGTCCGGCCACGGCTTCATGATGCCGCCGAAGAGGCCGCCGACACTGAACTTCTTGTTGATCGCGAGGAACCGGTCCAGCAGGCCGCGCTGATCCATGATCTCGACGCTGCGCGTGTGCAGACCCTGCCCGCGGGACTCCTGGGTCGGTGCGGTCAGCTTCTCCAGCACGACCACGTGCACACCGTGCAGCCGCAATTCACAGGCCAGCATCAGACCGGTCGGTCCGCCGCCGGCGACGATCACGTCAATCATCAAAACCTCTGTTTCCCCTGGTCCTGGCTTCGGTCGATGATTGTGCGGGACGACCGGGGCCTTGCCGCAAGCCCCCCGGTGCGCTATATCTTGAGAGTGGCAAGGAGAGGATGAGCTCCTTGCCTTTTCCTTTTTCCTTCGTTGTCCCGTCGTTGTCCCGCCCGTCGTGGCCGGAGGGCCGTGGCCACCCGTCCGCTCGGTCCGGATCCGGTACGGGAGTGGCTCCCGGGCACAGAAGAAATCCGGGCCGCTCAGCCGAGAACAGAGGGCTGCGTCGGGGCCGCATATCGGGGTAGCCGTTCGGTTACGGAGACGTGCGCGTCGGTATCGGATCCGCCAACGGATGGAGGCCCTCGATGTCCACAGGAATTCTCATCGCGGTCATCGTCGCGGTGGTGGTGATCGGCGTGGCGGGCGGCGCTTGGATCATGGTCCGCCGCCGGCAGCATCTGCGGGAGCGGTTCGGCCCCGAGTACGACCGCACCGTCGAGGCCGGGGACAGCCGCATGGCCGCCGAGCGTGAACTGCGCGCCCGCGAACAGCGGCACGACGGGCTGGACTTGACGTCCCTGCCCGAGACGACACGGCGACAGTACGCGCAGGATTGGACCGGTGTGCAGGAGCGTTTCGTCGACAGGCCCGAGGAGGCCGTCGGCGAGGCGGACCGCCTGGTGACCCGGCTGATGAGGGAGCGCGGCTACCCCACCGAGGGGTACGAGCAGCAGCTCAAGGATCTGTCGGTCGAACACGGGCACACGCTGGAGCACTACCGCGCCGCCCACGAGATCAACACACGCGCGAGCGGGCACAAGGCCACCACCGAGGAACTGCGGGGCGCGATGGTGCACTACCGCGCGCTCTTCGACGACCTGCTGACGAACGGTGACCGGCCGGGCGCCCGGCGCACCATGCAATCCGACGAGGGGTGAGGAACGATGCGGCATGACGACCATGGCGACAAGGAAACCGGCGGTCTGAGCGGCGAAGCCCGGCTCACCACCGAAGATCTCGCCCGGAAGGACAGCGGCGGACCACCCGCGTTCCCCGGCGAGGCCACCACCCACAAGCACGCGCCCGGCAGTCCGGCCCGGGAGGCCGGCGAGGAGGAGCCGCTGCTCGGCCCCGACGAGGCCAGGGACTTCCGTTCCAGGTGGCAGGCGATCCAGACCGACTTCGTCGATGATCCGCGGGACGCGGTACGCACGGCCGACCAACTGGTCGCCGAAGTGATGCAGACCCTGGCCAAGTCGTTCACCGCCCACAAGGAAGACCTCGAGGGCCAGTGGGGCCGGGGGGAAGAGGTGGTCACGGAGGACCTGCGGATCGCGCTCCAGCGCTACCGCTCGTTCTTCAACCGCCTGCTCAGCACGTGAGAGCCACGGCGGGACCGGGCGGACGGAACGGCAAGGAGCCGGTACGCCGGAAGGGGCCGTCCTCGGCAGCGGGCCACGACTGGCCGAGGCGGTCCAGCTCCATGACGGCGTGCGGCACACAGGCGTCGGCGAGAAGGTCACCGATCCGGTAGGCAACAAACGTCTCACCGACGCCGACGGTCCCGGACGAGCCGCACGCGGCGTCCTCGCCACGCGCGGCTCGATCTCTGCCGGTCCCTGCCTGGTCACGGCGTGACCGGACAGGGTCTCGGTGTCCCGGTCGGGAGAATCCGCCGGGCGTATGCCGAGCACGGTTCCTGTGCTGACGACGCGCATACGGAACGTCAGGGAATAGAGGGTCAATTGCTGTTCCTCCGGCAAATGAGCCGGACGGACACCCACCGGCGGCACTCCGCCAATTCTCGCACCATGCCTTTCCTGACCACCGCGCGCGCTGACGCGAAAGATTTGCCCGTCGCTTACGCAGCCGTGCGCCTTCTCCCCTTCGTTACGGGCCGGAGCGGCAGCCACAAGCGGCACTTCCCCTTCACACACTCGGAATTCACAGCGCACGCACAGTCAAGAGTGTCTTATTCGCCATACGCGCATTCCATAGCCGCCGTAATGTCCCCTGCACAAGGCCGCCCGAGTCTCCACCAGGGCGACTCGCGGTCCGACAGGGGGAGTTGGGAACCGTGCGGTTACGTCCTGACGTATTCGGCAGCCTTTGCGACATTCTCCGCTCGCACTCGTTCCGCCGCCCCAGGGTCCGCCGGACGGTGACCGGCGCCGTGGCCGCGGGGCTGGCCGTCGTGCTCGTCGCGGCGTACTCCGGCGCGGGCTCCGCGATCGCCCGTACGGGCGGTGCGCGTCCGGCGGCCGCCATGCCCGCGTTGTCGCCAGCCGCACCGCGCACCGCTCCGGCGGACGCCTCCTCCCTGTGGGGCGCCCACTTCCAGGGCACCGCCAAGGTGAAGCTCATCCCCTACGACTACTGCGGTTCCGGCAACTCCCTCGAGGCCGGTCAGGCGCAGACGTACGAGCTGCCCGCCACGCTCGACCTCGGCAAGCCACGTGAGGCGGGCGGGCAGAGCGACGGCAACCCGTTCACGCTGCTGCTCGCTGCCGGGCAGGCGTCGCAGGACGGCGCGATCTCCCTCCAGTCCTCGGCGACCGCGTCCGGTCAGCTGCTGCTGACGTACTGGCACCTGGCCTGGGACGGCAGCGACCTGAGCGGCGAGCTCACCGACACGCACGTCAAGGAGGGGGTCGCCCTCAACCTCGTCAACTGGCCCGGCCTGCTGGTGCCGTGCCGCCCCGAGCTGGGCAAGCTTCCCGGTGGGATACCGCACGACATCGCCACCGGCTCCACTCTCTCGGGGAACCTCAGCCGAGGCAGCACGTCCCTGACGGCCAAGGCGAAGAGCGAGGACGGCCTGGTGGAGTTCTCCTTCGACTTCAGCGGGAGCTCCTGAGATGGCCACGGTGGACCTCGAACAGTGGGGAACACGGATAGCCGCCCTTGTCGCTCCGCACGAGACCGAACTGGCCGGCGCGGTCGTCCGGGCCTATGCCGACGGGGGCCGCCGCCGGCGGGATCTCTTCCGGCGCGCGGGGGACGCGCCAGGCGGCATGGGCGGTTCGCTGCCGACCGTACTGCCCGACGTCCTGGACGCCCTGGCCTGGGCGGACCGAGCGGTCAACGCCGCCCTGGGAAGCCAGCAGTTGGGCAACGCCCTGTCGGCGGCGGCGCTGCTCGTCGCGGTGCGGTCCCGACGCGAAGGCGATGGGGGCCAGGCGCCGGCACCGCCGGACGTGGAGGCCGCGTACCGGATGAGCGAACGGCTCCGGGAACGCGGCATGGACCCCGCCGAGGCCGAGCGGCTCGCCTGCGAGCTGTTCTCGGGGCTCTCCGAGCATGCCGACCCCGAAGAAGTCACCGCGTTCCTCGACCGGTTGATCGCCGTGGAGCCCCCGCGGCCGGTGGTCCGGGGCCCGCGCGCGCTGCGGTGGCTGCTCGGCCGTGGCGGCCGGGGATGAACCGGCCGCCCGGCCCGCCTCCGTGGCTGTGGCCGGTGACGGTCGTCTACGCGGCGCAGGTGCCGACGGCCATCGGGTGGTGGACGGCCCAGGTCAAGGACCTGACGGGGCACGGTGCCTACTCGGCGCGGCTCGCGGCGACATGGGGCTTCCGGGTGCTGCTGGCCACCTCGGTTGTCCAGGTGCTGCCGCAGGTCTGCGTGGCCGTGGGCGCGCTCGGTGTGCTTCTGCCCCGGGTGCGGCGACGGCTCGTCGAGTGGCACTACGGGCTGCTGCCGCCGGCGGCCGTGAGAGCGGGCGAGGGCATCCAGCGGTTCGTCACCGAGCACGCGCCGGGGGTAGAGACACGGATCTCCCTGCGGAGCGGGCAGTCCGCCCGCGTCTACCCCGGAGACCGGCGCGGCACCAGGATCGCGGTGTTCGGCTCCCTGTTCGCGCTGTGGGACGAGGACCGGCGGGCGGCCGAGGCGACGCTGCTGCACGAGATCGCCCACCACAGGTCCGGTGAGCAGCACGTCGCGGGGCTCGGCAGTCCGTTCACGGGCATGCTGCGGTCCTGGCCGTGGGTCTTCGGGCTGTGCGGGCTGCTGCCCGCGGCGCTGTTGCTCGTCGTGGGCGAACCGGCGGGTCACGAGTTGCTCGCCCAGGTCGTGTTCGTGATCCTGCGGGTGCCGCACTTTCTCGTCGTGCCGCTCGGTGCGCTGTGGACGGCGGAGCTCGTCGCCGACCGGTACGCCCGCGCGGCGGCGGGGCAGGAGGCCGCGCTGCGGGCGCTGCGCCGCGTCGGGGAGGGCGGCCGGCACCGGGGACTTGGGCTCCACCACCCTCCGGGCCGGCTGCGGCGGTGGTGCGTCCTGCGGGCCGACGAGCGGCCGGCCCAGTTCGTATCGGCCTCGCTGCTGCCCGCCGCCGTCCTTGCCAGCACCTTGCTGGACATCGCCGGCGTCACGGTCGAGTACCGGCTGCTGGGCGAGGACTGGGGGTGGAGCGCGCGCCGGGCCCTGTGGCTGGCGCACGGCCAGTTCACCGGCGGCCCGCTGTGGCCGGTGCTGCTCGCCGCCTTCGCCGTCTGGCCGTTGCTCGCGCGGGTGTGGCCCCGGCTGTGGGGGTGGCGGGATGAGCATCGGGAGGTGTTCTCGGTGCGGGCGTACGCCGGGGCGACGCTCGTGCCGGTGCTCGTGCTGGCTGTCGGGCTGATCCCGGTGGCCGCTCCCCCGCTCCCTGGCTGACCAGGGCACAGCGGCCGTTGACGAGGCGTCAACAGCCGCTGGGTGGTGGCTGGTCAGCGCGGTGGCTACCGGAGGACGCCGTGGACGGCCTCGCGGTCGGTGGGCCGGAGAGGTGTGGCGGGGGCGGCGCTCTTGGTGGTGAGGGCCGGAGTCACGTAGGCGGGAGTGGGATCGGGTTCGGGAGCGCAGGTCCTGGCGATGCGGCCGCCGCCCTCGGGGAGGCTGCCGTCACGGAGATAGGCGGTGAAGGTGTCGTCCAGGCAGGCGTTGCCGTGGAAGAGGATCTCGTGGAAGCTGCCGCCGGTCTGGACGACCAGCTTCGAGCCGGGCAGCGCGTCGTGCATGGCCAGCCCGCCCTCGTACGGGGTGGCGGCGTCCTCGGTGGCCTGGAAGAGCAGGACGGGCGGCAGGCCCTTGCCGGTGATCTTCATGCGGCCGGCGGGGTTGCCCTGGTAGGGCCAGAACATGCAGGCGGCGTTGTACCACATGTTGTTGTAGGTGTAGAAGGGTGCGACGGCGTTGACCTTGGCCTGGTCCTTCTTCCAGAACTCCCAGTCGCGCGGCCAGGCGTTCTCGGTGCACTGGGCCGCGTTGTACGCCGGGAAGGTGCCGTCATCGGCGCCCGGTGCCGCGTAGCGGTTGTAGGCGATGCTCAGCGGCCGGGTGTCGTGCTTGGTGAGGTAGCCCGAGAGCGCGGTGGCCATCTGGGGCCAGCGCAGGAAGTTGTAGCCACCGCCGTAGAAGGTGTCCTCGAACTCGGCGGGACCGATCCTGCCCGGGGCCGGGGCGGCGTCCACCGGCTGGGTCCGCAGGGCCGTCTCGACCTGGTAGTACGCCTTCTCGACCGTGGCGGCGTCGGTGCCCAGGTGGTAGACGGAGTCGGCCTTGGCGGTCCAGGCCGCGAAAGCGTCGAAGCGGCGCTGGTGCTCCTTGTCCTGCAGGATGTTGTGGTCGTACCAGCTGATGGTGGGGCCGACGATGCTGTCCAGCACCATCCGCCGGACGCGCGAGGGGAAGAGCTGGCCGTAGGTGGAGCCGAGTGAGGTGCCCCAGGAGCCGCCATAGAAATTGATCTTCGGTGCTCCGAGCGCCCGCCGGATGCCGTCCATGTCCCGGGCGCTGTCGACGGTGGTCATGTGCGGCAGCAGCCAGGACCAGTCGGCCGCGCAGTCGGCGGCGTATCCGGCCGCCTTCTTCAGCCAGGGTTTCGAGGTGCCTTGGCTGAGCTGGTAGTCAGGTCTCTCGGCGTCGAAGTAGTGGGCGTCGCAGACCACATGGGGCTGACTGCCATTGGTGCCACGCGGGTCGAAGCCGATCCAGTCGTAGGTCGAGGCGACGTCCTTGGGAAGCTGCCCGGAGATGTACGCGGGCATCCAGAGCCCGGAGTCCCCGGGGCCGCCGGGGTTGAGCAGGATCGGGCCCTGCCGCTTGCTCTTGGGCGCGGTGGCGGGAAGCCGGTTCAGCTTGATCTTGATTGTGGGGCCGTTCGGGTGCGCGTAGTCCACCGGTACGTCGAGCAGCGCGCATTGCAGCGCGGGCGTGGTGGTGTCGTTGCAGGAGCTCCAGGCGAGCTTTCCCTGCCCGGCGCTCCCGCGTTCGGCGGCGCCGGATGCCGTGCCGGCGGAGACGCCGGTGAGGGCCGCGACGGCTGCGGCGGCCGAGAGCAGTGCGATGACTTTTCTCATGGAGGGCATGATGTGATATGTGAAATGTTACAGCCAGAGAACTGACGGGACGTTATCAAGCTGTGACGGCGGGCCAGTTGAGCCTGCGGGCTCTCGACCACCCGCGCCGGCCGCCTCGGAAGAGGGCCGCGCCCAAGGGGCGTGCCAGCGAACGCTGGCGTTCACGGGGCTGCCGAATCCTGTGGCGCGAAAGCTACAGTCGACGCGAAGGGCGCCGTGGCCGGGCCGTCGGCGGCCGCTTGCCCACGCGTCGGCGGGCCCCGGCCGGAGAGGGAAGGGGCTGGCCCATGACCGGAGACACCGAGAGATCCTGGATGGGGCGCCGTGGTCTGCTGGGCGGAGCGCTGGCGAGTGGAGCCGCCGTGGTGGCCGGGAACTCCTTCCTCGCCCCCGCCGCGCGGGCCCAGGCGAGGGCGGGGACGGCCGCGGGCTGCCGCGTACGCCGCCCGCGGCTCCACACCCGCGAGGAGTGGCGGGCCGTTCCGCCCACGGATCCGCACAGCGTATTGGTCGAACCCTTCGCACCCGCGCTGATCGTGGTGCATCACATGGACTACCCGAACACCACCGACTATTCGCTGGAGCACGCTTTCCAGCTGTCCAGGGACTGTCAGTACGACCACATGCACCACAACGGGTGGAACGACATCGGTCAGCAACTGACCATCAGCAGGGGCGGATTCCTCATGGAGGGCCGGTACCGGTCCGCCAAGGCCATCCGGAGCGGCGAGCACGTCATCGGGGCGCAGGTGGCCAACTGGAACACCGCCAGTCTCGGCATCGAGAACGAGGGCACGTACATCACGGAATTGCCGCCCGCCGCACAATGGCACGCGCTCGTCGCCACGTGTGCCTGGCTGTGCGACACGTACGGGCTCTCCCCGATGACCGCGATCGTCGGCCACCGTGACCTCAACCAGCCCGGGACCTCGCTGGCCACCGAATGCCCCGGCAATGCCCTCTACAAGCGGTTGCCGACTCTGCGTAAAGAGATCGCGGAGGCCATGGGTCTCCCTGTCGGAGACGGCTCGCCCAACCATGTGGCCGGTGATGTCCCCGCTTCGGCGCCGGCCGGGGAGAGGGACCACGGGCCGGCGACGGGGGCGCTGGATCCCACCCGCTGACGTTTCCCTGGATGAGCGATTCGACGCGGCCGGCGCACGCATCGCGACCGGCCTTCGTCAGCGCCTTCCCGGAACCCCCCGTGCCCAAGGTGAGCCCAAGGCCCGGCGAGACTACCGTCATGGATCTGCTGTCACTGCGATACTTCCAGGCCGTGGCCCGGCACCAGCACATCAGCCGGGCCGCGGAGGAACTCCGGGTCGCCCAGCCGTCGGTGAGCCGGACCATCATCCGGCTTGAGTCGGAACTCGGCGTTCCGCTGTTTGACCGCCAAGGCCGGCGGATCCGGCTCAACGCGCACGGCGCGGCCTTCCTGCGCCGGGCCGAGAGGGCGCTGGCCGAACTCGACGACGCCCGGCGTGAGATGGCCGATGCCGCCGGTGACGGGCCGGGCCGGGTCGCCGTGGCCGCCGAGACCCTGCTTCAGCTGGCCACGGTGCTCGCCGCCTTCCGTGCGCGCCGCCCCGGGGTGAAGGTGCGGCTGTTCCAGGCGCCGGTGGACTCGATGCTGCGCCATCTGCGCTCCGCCGAGGCGGACTTCGCGCTCGCCTCCCAGCCGCTGACCGGCCCTGGTCTGTGCTCGGTGGAGGTGGCACGGGAGGAGGTGTTGCTGGCCGTGCCACCGGGGCACCCACTGGCCGGCCGGGAGCGCGTCGCGGTGGCCGAGCTGGCCCACGAGGAGTTCGTCAGCACCCCCACCGGCCACTGGCAACGTGCCCTGCTGGACCGGCTTTTCGCCCGTGAGGGGCTCACCCCGCAGGTGGTCTGCGAGGGTGACGAAGCCTCCGCCACGCCGGAGCTGATCGGTGCCGGGCTGGGCATCGGCCTGATGCCGGCGGTCGCCCGGCGGGCTCTCGGCGAGCGCCGGCAGGTGTCCTGGCTGCGACTGGACGCGGCCGACTGCCACCGGACGCTGACGCTGGTGTGGCGCCAGGACGCGTACCTCTCCCCCGCCGCCCTGGACTTCCGCCGGCTGGTCAGGGAACAGCTCATGCCCGCCGAGTCATGAGCACATGGCGAAACCGGTCGTGGAAGGCATGAGCGGGCAGCGCTAGCGTCATGACTGTCCACCCGGTTCCGACGAGGGAGATCAGCCATGAGCGGGCAACACGGCGCTGCGGACAGGGGTTTCGACAGCTATGTGGAGGCCATCCTCGACGTGCTGTCCGCCGAGCCGCGGCGGGCGGCCGTCACCACCGCCGAGGGAGTGGTGATCGGCACGGGCGAGCTCCGGGACCAGGTCCACCGGCTCGCCGGGGAACTGGCGGAGCGCGGAGTCGGCCGCGGCGACACGGTCACCCTGCTCACCGGCAACACCGCCGAGGCCATCGTCGCCCGCTACGCCGCCAATCTGGCCGGCGCCCGGATCGTCGGCCTCTACGAGGGCATGAGCCCGCCGACCATGGCCCACATCATGGCGAGCGTGGACTGCTCCCTGCTGCTGGTGGACGACCGGCGGCACGCCACCGCCGAGGAGGTGCTGCGGCTCCCCGGCGTACCCCCGGCGCTCTCCCTGGGGCCGAGCGGCTTCGCCGAGGACGTACTGGCCGCGGCCGCCCGGCGCCCGGCGCGCCCGATGGGCGGTCTGGTGGGCCCGGACGACGACTGGTGCATCCGGCACACCGGCGGGACCACCGGGATTCCCAAGGGCATCCGGATGACCCACGGCTCCTGCCGGCGGAGCCTGGACCACCGCCTCGCCGGCGCCGGTGACCCGCCCCGCTATCTGGCCTGCACCGCGCTCGCCCATCTCGCCGGAGTCTTCGTCGACATGGCGCTCTACCAGGGCGGCTCGGTGGTCCTGCGGCACGGCTTCGAGCCCGGGGACGCGCTGGCCACGATCGAGCGCGAGCGCGTCACCCACACCTGGCTGCTGCCGCCGCTGCTCTACGGGCTGCTGGACCACCCGGACCTGGCCGGCACCGATCTGTCCAGCCTGAGCCGGATCAGCTACGGCGGCACCGCCGCCTCGCCGGCCAGGCTGCGGCAGGCGGCCAAGGCGCTGGGCCCCGTGCTCTACGGCCTGTACGGGCAGGCCGAGGCGCAGTACATCACCGAAGCGGGACCCGCGGAGCAGGAGATCACGGGCCGTGGCGGGCATCTGACCGTCGGCCGGGCCATCCCCGGAGTGGAGATCGTCATCCGCGACGCCGACGGCACCACCCTGCCGCCCGGGGAGCGCGGCGAAGTGCAGGTGCGCACGCCCCACATGATGCGCGGCTACTGGAAGCAGCCGGAGCTGACCGCCGAGGTGCTGCGGGACGGCTGGGTGCACACCGGTGACGTCGGCTATCTCGACGAGGACGGCTACCTCTACATCGTGGACCGGATCAAGGAGATGATCGTGGTCGTCGGCGGCCACGTCTACCCGGCGGAGCTGGAGGAACTGCTGCTGGGCCATCCGGCTGTCGCCCAGTGCGTGGTCTACGGCAGCCAGGACGAGGAATCGGTGGAACACGTCCACGCCGCCGTGGTGCCCGCCGCCGGCCGACGGCCTTCACTGGAGGAGATCCAGGACTTCGTCACCGCCCGCAAGGGCCGCCTCTACGCTCCCGAGACGCTGCGCCTGGTGGCGGAGATCCCGCTGACGGCGGCGGGCAAGCCGGACAGGAAGCTGCTGCGGTCGGGGTTGGCGGGCTGAGGAGACGGGGCTCCTCGTCGTACGCCGCTCAGCCCGCCTTCGGCCGCCGCTCGCCGCCGTCCCCGAGCACGCGCTCGACCTCGGACCGCGACGCCCCGTACTCGGTGAGGACGTCCGCCACGACGCCGGGGCCGGTGGCGAGTGCCAGCAGGAGGTGTTCGTCGCCGATGTGGCGCTCGCCCCGGGCCAGGGCGGCGCGCAAGGAGCGTTCCAGTACGGCTTTGGCGTCGCGGGTGAAGGGGCGGTGGCCGGCGGGCCGCCGGCGCCCGGGCTCGCGGCCGGCGGCCAGGGCGCCGGGGCCATGGGTGCCCTCGACGCGGGCGACGATCCCGGCGATGTCGATACCGAGACCGGCCAGTGCCTCCGCGTCCCTCCGGGAGATCCCGCCGCGCCGCCGGGCCTCCCCCAGCGCGCCCTCCAGCGCCTCGCGACGCCGGTCCACGCCGAGCGCG
This sequence comes from Streptomyces sp. NPDC025618, assembly GCF_055558795.1. Lineage (NCBI taxonomy): Bacteria > Bacillati > Actinomycetota > Actinomycetes > Kitasatosporales > Streptomycetaceae > Streptomyces > Streptomyces sp. NPDC025618. Next base: position 84,654 of record NZ_JBVHLW010000019.1, read on the forward strand.
GACAGCGCGGAGGAGGCCCTCGTGCCCGCCGCGTCGAGCAGCGACAGCAGCAGGTGCTCCTCGGTCACGGCCTCCGAACGGGTCCGCTCACAGTGCCCGGCCGCCCCCTTCACCACGTCGCGCGCGCTGCTGGTGAACCTCTCGAACATCGTCAACGCCTCCCGTACTTCTTGTGCACGGCCTGCCTGCTGACGCCCAGCTCGTCGGCGATCTCCTGCCACGACCAGCCCTGCGCCCGGGCGCTTCCGACCTGCACGGCCTCGAGCCGCTCGAGCAGCCGCCGCAGCGCGGCGACGGCTCGCAGCCCGACCCGTGGGTCACGGTCACCCGCCCGCTCGGCGAGATCGGTTGCCTCGGTCATGACTGTCAATCTACGTTGACACGCCGATGCGCGTCAACGTTGGTTGACAAGGAATGTTCAGGGCGCGATCGGCAGCTGCCGCTTGTGCTCGGTGAAGCGGTAGCGGCGGACGATCGCCTCGAAGGCGGCCTCACCGACCGGCTTGCCCTCCAGGAAGTCGTCGATGTCGTCATAGGTGACGCCGAGCGCGTCCTCGTCGGGCTTGCCCGGGTCCAGCGTCTCCAGGTCCGCGGTCGGAACCTTCCAGATCAGCGCCGCCGGCGCGCCCAGCGCCTCCGACACGGCCCGTACGCGCCGCTTGGTCAGGCCGGTGAGCGGGACCACGTCGGCCGCGCCGTCGCCGAACTTGGTGAAGAAGCCGGAGACCGCCTCGGCGGCGTGGTCGGTGCCCACGACCAGGCCGTCGTGCGCGCCCGCCACCGCGTACTGGGCGATCATGCGCTGCCGGGCCTTGATGTTGCCGTGCACGAAGTCCTGGTGGTGCGCGTCACGGAAGAGCGTGCCCCCGGCGAGCGCCGCCTCCAGCGCGGCGTCGCTGGCGGCCTTCACGTCGACGGTGAGGACCCGGTCGGGCCGGATGAACTCCAGCGCCATCTGCGCGTCCTTCTCGTCGGCCTGGGTGCCGTACGGCAGCCGCATCGCGAAGAAGGTCGCGTCGTGCCCGGCGTCGCGCACCCGCTCGACCGCGAGCTGGCACAGCCGGCCCGCCGTCGTGGAGTCCACGCCGCCGCTGATGCCCAGCACCAGGGAGCGCAGCCCCGTGGAGGTCAGCCGCCCGCCGAGGAAGGCCACCCGGCGCTCGATCTCCTGCTGCGCGTCGAAGGACGCGCTCACCTGGAGTTCCCGGGCGATCTCCTGCTGCGGGGATATGGAAGCCAGGTCGGTCACGGGTTACTCCTTGGTCGGGCTCGCGGATCGGGTCGTCACGCGCCACCGGAGCGCGAGAGGACGGAAGAACTCTAGACGGACCCCGCGGCTCGCCATGATCGACGGTCCCCGGCCCCCGGCTCCCGGGCCGGTGCGGCCCCGGCCACCAGGCCCAACGGAGCTCCCCGCGCGGGTGAGCGGCGCGCGATGCGTTCCCCGCCGGGTTTGCCCGCGGCCGGTAAGGGTTAGCCGAATGCGCGGAACAAGCCAAGGATCACCGCGACGGGCCGCCAGGGGTGGCGAGCCCGCGCCGCCTGCGCGTCACGCGGCGCGGCGGGTACGGGAGAGGCGAGGATGACGGCCAAGGACACAGCCGCTCCGGACGGAGGTGAGTTTCCGCCCCACCCGCTGCGCGAATACGCCCTGCTGGCCGACGGCGAACGGGGCATCCTCGTCGGCCCCCGAGGTGACTTCGCGTGGATGTGCGCGCCGCGGTGGGACTCGGACGCCGTCTTCTCCACCCTCATCGGCGGCGACGGCGTCTACGCCGTCACGCCGGTGGGGCGCTGTGTGTGGGGCGGCTACTACGAGCAGGGCTCCCTGATCTGGCGCAGCCGCTGGGTGACCGACGACAGCATCATCGAGTGCCGCGAGGCGCTCGCCTTTCCGGGGGACCCCCATCACGTGGTCGTCCTGCGCCGGATCATCGCCTGTGAGAACCGCGCCCGGGTCGCTGTGACGCTCGATCCGCGCGCGGCGTTCGGCCGCCATCCCCTGCGCGAGCCGGCGCGGGAGGACGGCGGAGTGTGGCACGGCCGCCTCGGTGACCTGCGGATGCGCTGGTCCGGTGGCTCCCTGGCGCGGCCCGCGGGGCCGGAGGGACACCGGCTGGCCATGGAACTGACGGTCGCGGCGGGCGAGCATCACGATCTCGTGCTGGAGATCGGCGACCGGGCGCTCCCGGCGGAGCCGCCGGACGCGGACCGGTACTGGAACGCGACCGAGGCCGCGTGGAAGCGGGCGGTGCCGCGCCTGGAGCACACCATCGCGCAGCGGGACGCGCGCCACGCGTACACGGTGCTGCGAGGTCTGACCGGTTCGGCCGGGGGCATGGTCGCGGCCGGCACCACCAGCCTGCCCGAGCGCGCGGGTGAGGGCCGCAACTACGACTACCGGTACGTGTGGATCCGCGACCAGTGCTACGCCGGGGAAGCCGTCGCCGCCGCGGGTCCCCATGCCCTGCTCGACGACGCGGTGCGCTTCGTCGCCGCCCGGCTGCACGACGACGGCCCGCGCCTGGCCCCCGCCTACACCGTGGAGGGGCGCGCCATCCCCGACCAGCGCCGCCTGGACCTGCCCGGCTACCCTGGCGGCTACGACCTGGTCGGCAACCATGTCAACAGCCAGTTCCAGCTGGACGCGTTCGGTGAGGCCCTGTTGCTGTTCGCGGCGGCGGCCCGGCACGGCCGGCTGGACGCCGATGGCTGGCGGGCGGCGGAGATCGCCGCCGACGCGATCGCCCGGCGCTGGCAGGAGCCCGACGCCGGGGTGTGGGAGCTGTCCCCGCGGCCGTGGGCGCACAGCCGCCTCTGCTGCGCGGCGGGCCTGCGGGCCATGGCCGAGGCCGGGGCGTCCGCGTCCCGGCAGGCCCGGTGGATGCCCCTGGCCGACCGGCTCGTCGCCGACACCTCCGCCCGCAGTCTGCACCCCGCCGGGCACTGGCAGCGGTCCCCCGGCGATCCGGGGCTGGACGGTTCGCTGCTGCTGCCGCCCCTGCGGGGGGCGGTCGCCGCCGACGATCCGCGCACCGTCGCCACGCTGCGCGCCTACACGGACCAGCTGACGGAGGATCACTTCGCGTACCGCTTCCGCCACGACGAGCGCCCGCTGGAGGCCGCGGAGGGCGCGTTCCTGCTGTGCGGGTTCGTCGTGGCGCTCGCCGAGCACCAGCAGGGCCGGGAGGTGTCGGCGCACCGCTGGTTCGAACGCAACCGGGCGGCCTGCGGCCCGGCCGGTCTGTACTCCGAGGAGTACGACGTCTCGCAACGGCAGATGCGCGGCAACCTGCCCCAGGCTTTCGTCCACGCCCTGATGCTCGAATGCGCGGCGCGGCTGGCTGTCCCGTGGCCTGGCCCTTGAGCTCAGCGGGCGCTGGACGTACCGGAGCGGTATGCCGGAAATATCGACCGGGGCCGGCATGTGCCGGCGAGCGCGACTCGGTCAAGCCCCGCACCACGTGCGGTTCGGCCTCTCCGGGGCGCGATGAACGGCCGTTTCGGAAAAGGCTGTCCACCGGCCCGGCGGCGCGGGCTCGCCGTCCCCGTCACCCTCTTGGCTCAGCGTGCTCCCCGCGTACCCCTTTCACCTCCGGGGACGCCGCCACCTGCCCGGGGCCCGGCCGGACCATACGGTGGAGACCGGAGCAGGCGGCGGGAGGAGTCCGATGAGCACGAGTCCGGTCCGGCGGTACGCGCTCACGGTGCCCGACGCCGCGGGAGGGCAGGCGCCGCCGACGGTGGTCGTGGTGAGCCTGACCGGCTCCCCCGGCCCCAACGGCGGCCGGATCTGGGCGGATGCCACCGGTGAGTGGCGGGTGCAGATCATCAGCGAGGCCGCCACCGTGCTCGCCGCACCCGCCGGGTACGCGGGCCACCGCTGTCTCCACGCCGTGCCCCTCCCCTGACTCCGCCGCCCGACCGGAAGTGACCCGACCGTGTGTCCAGCACCAGCCGCGCCGCCCACGGCAAGTGGCCCACCGTCCAGGGTTTTGACACACATGCAGTGGTTAAAAGAGTTCCCGGCCCGCTGTGCCGCCTGTGCCTGCCATCCGGGGCAGTGCCACTGGAAGCCCCGGCGTGCCGGGCGATCGCGTGGGCCTGAATCCGGAAGCCGGGAGACAGGGGTGAAGCCATGAGGCCGGACCGCGCCGGTGAACGCGCCACGTCGCATGCGGACGCGCCGGTCGACGTGGCCGCGTTGGAGGCGGCGCTGCGCGAGCGGGTGGACGGTGAGGTGCGCTTCGACCCCGGCAGCCGCGGGGCGTATGTGACGGACGGGTCCAACTACCGGCAGGTTCCCCTCGGCGTGGTCGTACCGCACGACGTGGAGGCCGGGGCGGAGGCGGTCGCGGTGTGCGCGCGGTTCGGCGCGCCGGTCCTGTCCCGGGGCGGTGGTACGAGCCTGGGCGGGCAGTGCGCCAACGCGGCGGTGGTCATCGACTGGACGAAGTACTGCGACCGGCTGCTCTCGGTCGACGCGGAGGCCAGGACGTGCGTGGTCGAGCCGGGCATCGTCCTGGACGAGCTCAACCGGCAACTGTCCGGGCAGGGGCTGAAGTTCGGCCCGAAACCGGCGACCCACAGTCACTGCACCGTGGGCGGGATGATCGGCAACAATTCGTGCGGCGGCTCGGCCCAGGCGTACGGCAAGACGGTGGACAACGTGCGGCGCCTGGAGATCCTCACCTATGACGGGGTGCGCTGCTGGGTCGGCCCCACCCCGGCCGAGGAGTTCGAGGCGGTGGTCGCGGCGGGGGGCCGGAAGGCCGAGCTCTATCAGGGCCTGCGCGATATCGTCGGCCGCTGTATGGGAGACATCCGGAAGGGTTTCCCGGACATTCCGCGGCGCGTCTCCGGCTACAACCTGGACTCACTGCTGCCGGAGAAGGGCTTCGATCTGGCCCGGGCGCTCGTGGGCAGCGAAGGCACCCTGGTGACCGTGCTGCGCGCGGAACTCGACCTGGTGCCGGTGCCCGCCCACGAGGCGATGGTGGTCCTGGGATACGAGGACATCTGTGCCGCGGCGGATGAGGTGCCGAAGCTGCTGGAGCACAGTTCCCCGGAGTTGCTGGAGGCCCTGGACGGGCGGATGGCGCAGCTGATGCGTGAGGAGCACGCCTATCTCGACTCGCTGGAGCGCTTCCCGGAAGGGGAGAGCTGGCTGCTGGTGCAGTTCAGCGGGGACAGCCGCGAGGAGGCGGACCGCAAGGCATGTGATCTGCTGCGGGCGCTGGGGCGCGACGAGAATGATCCGTCCGTGGCGTTCTCGGACGACCCGGGCCGTGAGCGGATGCTGTTGCGGGCGCGGGAGGCCGGTCTGGGTGTGACGGCGCGGCCGCCGGACGGCAGGGACACCTGGGAGGGGTGGGAGGACTCCGCGGTCCCTCCGGAGAAACTCGGGGATTATCTGCGGGATCTGAGGGCCCTTTTCGCGGAGTTCGACTACGGCCGTCCGACCCTTTACGGGCACTTCGGCCACGGCTGTGTGCACACCCGGATTCCTTTCGAGCTGAAGAGTGCCGAGGGCGTCGCCGAATTCCGTCGTTTCCTTCATCGCGCCGCGGACCTCGTCACTTCTTACGGAGGGTCGCTGTCCGGGGAGCACGGTGACGGGCAGGCGCGCGGTGAGCTGTTGCCGCGGATGTTCGGCGAGGTCCTGGTGACGGCGTTCGGTGAGGTCAAGGCGCTCTTCGATCCCGGCAACCGGATGAATCCCGGCAAGGTGGTGGACCCGTACCGTCTCGACGAGAACCTCAGGCTCGGCCCGCTGTGGCGACCGGCGAGCCGGACCACCGCGTTCGCGTATCCCGAGGACGACCACTCGTTCGAGCGGGCGGTGCTGCGGTGCGTCGGCATCGGCAATTGCCGCAGCCACACGGGCGGGGTGATGTGCCCTTCCTACCGGGCGACCGGTGAGGAGGAGCACTCCACCCGGGGGCGGGCCCGGTTGCTGTTCGAGATGCTCGGCGGGCACGCCGACTCCGCCATCACCGACGGCTGGCGCTCCACCGCGGTCCGCGATGCCCTCGACCTGTGCCTGGCGTGCAAGGGCTGCAAGTCCGACTGTCCGACCGGTGTCGACATGGCCACCTACAAGGCGGAGTTCCTCTCCCATCACTACGAGCGGCGGCTGCGGCCGGTCACTCATTACTCCCTGGGCTGGCTGCCGTTGTGGGCCCGCGCCTCGCGCCTGGCGCCGGGCCTGGTCAACGCCGTGCTCCAGGCGCCCGTCCTGGCGGCGGCCGGCAAGCGGCTGGCGGGAGTCGCGGCCGAGCGCCGGGCGCCGGAGTTCGCCGAGGAGTCCTTCGTCCGGTGGTGGGCGCGGCGCGGCACCGAGGAGCCGGCTCCGGACGACCCGCGGGCCGTGGTGCTGTGGCCGGACACCTTCGGCAACTACTTCCACCCGGGCATCGCCAAATCCGCCGTGCGGCTGCTGGAGGACGCCGGTTTCAAGGTCGCGGTGCCGCGTCAGGCGGTGTGCTGCGGCCTGACCTGGATCACCACCGGCCAACTGGCCGTCGCGAAGAAGGTGTTGCGGCGCACCCTGGACGTGCTCGGGCCGTTCCTCGCGGCGGGGACTCCGATCGTGGGCCTGGAGCCCTCCTGCACGGCGGTCTTCCGCGCCGACGCCGTCGAGCTGATGCCCGAGGACGAGGACGTCCGAAGGCTCGCACGGCAGCTGCGGACGCTCTCCGAGCTGCTCCTCAGCGACGCCGCGAAGGAGTGGCAGCCGCCGCGACTGACCCGTGCGGCGGTGGTGCAGACGCACTGTCACCAGCACGCGGTGCTCAAGTCCGACGCGGACCGTGAGCTCATGCGCCGGGCCGGTCTGGACGCCGAGGTGCTGGACGAGGGCTGCTGCGGGCTCGCGGGCAGCTTCGGGTTCGAGCGCGGCCACTACGACGTGTCGATGAAGATCGGTGAGAAGGGCGTGCTGCCGGCGGTACGGGGGGCGGCGCCGAGCTCGCTGATCCTGGCGGACGGGTACAGCTGCCGCACTCAGATCGAGCAGGGCCGCACCGGCCGGCGCGCGATGCACCTGGCCGAGGCCCTGGCCCTCGGCCTGGACGGCGGCATTCCCCCGCAGGACCATCCGGAGAAGGCCCTCCAGCGTCCCGGCACCCCGCCCCGGGCTCCGCGCCTGGCCGCGGGAGCCACTGCGGCGGTCGCCCTGGCGGTGGCCGCCGTGGGCATCCGGTGGTGGCGTCGGCGCGACTGAGCCGAACGGGCGGGGCCCGGCCCCCGGGCCCGCGTCGTCCTCCCGTGGGGCCGCTCGGCTCCTTACGGTTCCCTCGACGCCGCCCGCCCCGCAATCCACGACCCCGACTGCGACGAGAGGAAACTTCGTGTCGATCAAGTCGATCAAGGTGTCCGACCACATCCTGCGGCGGCTGCGCGAGTGGGAGGTCGAGCACGTCTTCGCCTACGCGGGTGACGGCATCAACGGCCTTCTGGCCGCCTGGGGGCGGGCGGACGACAAGCCCCGGTTCATCCAGTCCCGGCACGAGGAGATGTCGGCCTTCGAGGCCGTCGGATACGCCAAGTTCTCCGGCAAGGTGGGCGTGTGCGCGGCGACGTCGGGCCCCGGGGCGATCCACCTGCTCAACGGGCTCTACGACGCCAAGCTCGACCACGTGCCGATCGTCGCGATCGTGGGACAGACCAACCGCAGCGCGATGGGCGGCTCCTATCAGCAGGAGGTCGACCTGATGGCGCTCTACAAGGACGTCGCCTCGGAGTTCTGCGAGATGGTGACGGTCCCCGAGCAGTTGCCCAACGTCCTCGACCGGGCCATGCGCACCGCCTACGCCAAGCGCACCGTGACCGCGGTCATCGTCCCCGCCGACGTGCAGGAGCTGGACTACTCACCGCCCACCCACGCGTTCAAGATGGTGCCCTCCAGCCTGGGCATGTCGTCGTACGCGCCGGTCCCGGCGGCGGAGGACGTCAAACGTGCCGCCGAGATCCTCAACGCGGGCAAGAAGGTCGCCGTCCTGATCGGGCAGGGTGCGCGGAGCGCGCGGGCCGAGGTCAGGGAGCTCGCCGACACCCTGGAGGCGGGGGTGGCCAAGGCGCTGCTGGGCAAGGACGCGCTCCCGGACGACCTGCCGTACGTGACCGGCTCGATCGGGCTGCTCGGCACCCGGCCGTCGTACGAACTGATGCGGGACTGCGACACGCTCCTCGTCGTGGGCTCCAGCTTCCCCTACACCCAGTTCCTGCCCGAGCTCGACCAGGCCCGCGCCGTGCAGATCGACGTGGACCCCTCCATGGTCGGTCTGCGCTACCCCTTCGAGGTCAATCTGGTCGGGGACGCCAAGGAGACGCTCAAGGCGCTGCTGCCGCTGCTGAAGCGGAAGGAGCACGGCGCGTGGCGGAAGAAGATCGAGAAGGACACCGCCCGCTGGTGGGAGGTGATGGAGCGGCGCGCCGCCGTTGACGCCGATCCCATCAACCCCGAATACGTCGTGCACGCGCTCGACGCGCTGCTCCCGGACGATGTGATCCTCGCGGCCGACTCCGGTTCCGCGGCGAACTGGTACGCCCGTCATCTGCGCATGCGCGGCGGTATGCGCGGCTCGCTGTCCGGCACGCTCGCCACCATGGGCCCCGGCGTGCCCTACGTCATCGGCGCGAAGTTCGCCCACCCCGGCCGCCCGGCCCTCGCGATCGTCGGGGACGGGGCCATGCAGATGAACGGCATGGCCGAGCTCATCACCGCCTCCAAATACTGGTCCGAGTGGCAGGATCCGCGGCTTATGGTCGCGGTGCTGAACAACCAGGACCTCAACCAGGTCACCTGGGAGATGCGGGCGATGTCCGGGGCCCCGCAGTTCCTGCCCTCTCAGTCCATCCCGGATGTGCCCTACGCCGACTTCGCCCGCTCCATCGGCCTCGACGGCGTGCGGGTGGAGAAGCCCGGCGAGGTCGTGGGCGCCTGGGAGCGGGCGCTGGCCGCCGACCGGCCGTTCGTGATCGACTTCCGCACCGACCCCGCCGTGCCCCCGATCCCGCCGCACGCCGACCTCGATCAGATCGAGGCGGCGGCCGCCTCGATCGTCAAGGGCGACAGCGACCGCACGGGCATGATCCGGCAGGGCTTCAAGGCGAAGGTGCAGGAGATGCTTCCGGGCCGCCGCCACCGCGACGACCGGCCGGGCGCGTCGGGAAGCCCGGAAGGCACGTGACCGGCGGGGCAGCCGGCACGGAACCGACGGTCGACAGCGTCGAGACGGCCGTCTACACCGTGCCGACCGACGCGCCCGAAGGCGACGGCACCCTGACCTGGGACTCCACGACGCTGGTGCTGGCCGAGGTGGCGTGCGGTGATGTCACCGGCCTCGGATACACCTACGGCGCACCGGCCACCGCCCAGGTCGTCGCGGAGCAACTCGCCGGTCTCGTGCGCGGCCATCGCGCCTGGGACGTGCCCGCGGCCAACGAGAGGATGAGCCGGGCCGTCCGCAACGCGGGCCGCCCCGGCCTGGTCGCCGGGGCCCTCTCCGCCGTCGACATCGCGCTGTGGGATCTCAAGGCGCGGCTGCTGGGCGTCTCTCTCGTGCAGCTCCTGGGCACGGGGCCCGGTGACGTCCCCGTGTACGGCAGTGGCGGCTTCACCACCTATGACGATCAGCGGCAGGACGCCCAGCTCCGCGGCTGGGCCGAGGAGCAGGGCATCCCACGCGTCAAGATCAAGATCGGTGAGTCGTGGGGGCGGGCCGAGCAGCGCGATCGCGAGCGCGTCACCCGGGCGCGCCGGAGCGTCGGCGCGGACACCGAGCTCTACGTCGACGCCAACGGCGCCTACTCCCGCAAGCAGGCCGTCCGCCTCGCCCGGCACCTCGACGCCGAGGGCGTCACCTGGTTCGAGGAGCCCGTCTCCTCCGACGACCTGACCGGCCTGGCACACGTCCGGGCCGCCGTCCCCCTGGATGTCGCGGCCGGCGAATACGGCTATGCCCTCCCCTACTTCGGGCACATGCTCGCGGCGCGGGCCGTGGACTGCCTGCAAGCCGACGCGACCCGCTGCGGCGGCATCACGGTGTGGCTGCGCGCCGCGGCACTCGCGGAGGCCGCCGGGCTGCGGATCTCCGGCCACTGCGCCCCGCATGCGCACGCCCACGCGGCCGCTTCGGTGCCCAACCTCCGCCATCTCGAATGGTTCCACGACCACGTCCGGATCGAGCGGCTCTTCTTCGACGGCGCACTGGATCCGGCCGGCGGGAAGATCCGTCCCGGGTCCTCGGGCGCCCCGGGGCATGGGCTCACCTTCCGCCGCCGGGACGCGGAGCGCTACCGCGTCGCCTGATGCCCTGGAACGGGCGACGAGTGATCCCTGGCCGACGAGGAAAGGCAGGCGCCATGCAGCAGACCGTCGTCATCACCGGTGCCAGCGCGGGCATCGGCCGCGCCACGACCCGGGCGTTCGCCGCGCGCGGGGCGAACGTCGTCCTGCTCGCCCGCGGCCGGGCCGGTCTGGCCGCCGCCGCCCGCGAGGCCGAGGAGGCCGGCGGGCGGGCGCTGACCGTGCCCACCGACATGGCGGACCACGATCAGGTGGAAGCGGCGGCGGATGCCGCGGTGGAGGCGTTCGGGCAGATCGACGTATGGGTCAACGTCGCCTTCACCTCCGTCTTCGCTCCGTTCACCGAGATCACGCCCGAGGAGTACGACCGGGTCACCCAGGTCTCCTATCTGGGCTTCGTCAACGGCACCCGCGCCGCGCTCAGCCGCATGCTGCCCCGGGACCATGGCACCGTCGTCCAGGTCGGCTCCGCCCTCGGCTCCAGGTCCATCCCCTTGCAGTCCGCCTACTGCGGTGCCAAGCACGCCGTCAACGGCTTCACCTCGTCGGTGCGCACCGAGCTCATGCACCAGGGCAGCAAGGTGCGCGTCACCGTCGTCCAGATGCCGGCCGTCAACACCCCGCAGTTCTCCTGGGTCCTCTCCCGCCTGCCCAGGCGCCCCCAGCCGGTGCCCCCGATCTACCAGCCCGAGGTCGCGGCCCGCGCCGTGCTGTACGCCGCGGACCACCCCACGCGCAAGCAGTTCTACGTCGGCGCCAGCACCGTCGCCACCATCCTGGGCAACAGGGTCGCCCCCGGTCTCCTCGACCGCTACCTCGCCCGCACCGGGTACGACTCCCAGCAGACCGGGCAGCCCGACGACGCCGGGCGCCCCGCGAACCTCTGGCATCCCCTGGACGACACCGACGACCATGACTACAGCGCCCACGGCTCCTTCGACCACCGGGCCCACCGTCGCTCCCCCCAACTGTGGTGCTCCCAGCACCCCGTTCAGGCATCCGCCCTGGCCTCCGTGACCGCGCTGGGCGCCACGGCCCTGGTCCGCCGCCTGGTGCGGAAATGACCCCGGTTTCCTGCTCGCTTCGGGCCGCACAACGTATTTGACGGCACGTCAGCCGATCGGCCAGAGGGCGAGCGCGGCCACCAGCCCGATCCCCGCCACCGTCCACGTCGCGTAGTCGCCGACGTGTCCCGAGTGCAGCCGTCGCAGCGGAGCGGTCCAGCGCCCGGTCGGGAGGGCCGCGCGTACCGCCAGCACGGCCAGCCCCACGGCGAGCGCGGCGGACAGCAGGCCGAGGCCGACGCCTGCCGGGCTCCACCAGGTGTGCGGCACATGGGGAGACGGGAGGCGCCGCCCGTCCAGGACGGCAGCGGCGTAACCCGCGTGGTCGGTGAACGCCCAGGCCGCGGCGGACACCGCCCGGGCCGCTGCGGGAACGGTGCCCGCCGCCAGCGCGCCCGCCAGCAGCAGCCCGGCCACCGCCACCATGGGCCGGGGCAGGCGCCACACCGTCCGTCCGGTCTCCGGTTCCTCGTCGCCGCGGGTCTCCGGTCCCGTCGTGCGGGGTTTCTCCCCGACGCCCAGGAAGACATGTGCCGCCGCGCGCAGCACCGCGCCGCCCGTGACCGCCGACACCAGGACGAAGAGGAACAGCAGGCCCCCGGCCTGTTCCTCGGCCAGCGCCTTGCCCAGCGCGGTGCCGAAGGGCGGCAGCCCGGCGAGCGCGAGACCACCGACGGCGAAGAGCGCACCGAGGCCCCGTATGTCCCGTCCCTGGCCGTGGAGTTCACCTTCGTCCACACTGCCGTGCCGGTCGAGGAGCACTCCGGCACAGGCGAAGAGCGACGCCTTGACCCCGGTGTGACCCAGCACGTACAGGCAGACGCCCGCCGCGCCCCGCGGGCTCCCGGACGCGAGCCCGACGAGGAACAGCCCGGTGTGCCCGACGGTGGAGAAGGCGAGCAGCCGCTTGATGTGCCGCTGCTGCCAGCACATCGCCGCACCGGCCAGAGCGGTGCACACGCCGAGGACGAGGAAGACCCGGCGGAAGTCCTCCGCCGGGATGCCCCCGGGTCCGCCGAAGACGGTCGTGTGGACGCGCGCGGCGCCGTAGACGCCCATCTCCACCATCACCCCGGACAGCAGCATGCACACCGGGGTAGGAGCCACCGCGTGCGCGTCCGGCAGCCAGAAGTGGAAGGGCGCGGCGGCCGCCTTGACCAGCAGCCCCGTCAGGACCAGGACGAACGCGGCGACGACGAGCGCGTCGTGCCGGGGCTGGGCGTCCAGCTGCCTGCCGGCCTGGGCCATGCCGAGCTCTCCGGTACGGGCGTACAGCAGGCCGATGCCGAGCAACGAGGCGTATCAGCCCAGGGAGTTGACGAAGCCGAAGGCGAGTGCTCCCTGGACGGGGCGGGCCTCCTCGACGCGGTATCCGGTCAGCGCGTAGCCGACGACGCCCATCAGCTCGAAGAACACGAACGCGTCGAAGAGGTCCCCGGTGAGGGCGAAGCCGCACATGCCCGCCTGGAAGAGCAGGACGAGCGCCGGGTAGGCCCCGGGGTGGCTGTGGGGCCGCTCGTCGAAGTACCGCCAGGAGTAGACGAGTACGGCCGTGACGAGCACCGAGGTCAGCGTCGCGAGGCCCGTCCCCACGCGGTCGCCGGCGAGCACGATCCCGACGCCGTGCCCGTGGCTCGGCCGCCATCCACCGACCCAGGACACCGCGGGTCCCCAGGCGAGGAGGACCAGGGACAGCCCGGCCGTGGCCGCGGCGCAGACGCACCCCACGGTCTCCGCGACCGGCCGCGCCATCCGCCGCCCGGCGCCGGACAGCAGGGCCGCGCCGAACAGGGGCACCGCCACGATCAGGGGAAGCAGCCGGTCCACCGCCCCTCACCCCCTCAGCGCGGAGAGCTCGTCGGGATCGGTGGTGCCGTGCCGCTTGGCGGTCTGGACGACCAGGGCGAGCAGGAGCGCGGTCACCGTGGCGCCGACGACGACATCGGTGAGGGTCAGGGCCTGCACGACGGGGTCGGCCACCCGGGTGCCGGCCGGGGCGTCGGAGAAGACCGGCGCGGTCGCGCCCCGGCGGTAGCCGATGGCCAGCAGCAGCACATAGGTCGAGGACTGCGCGACCGAGAGGCAGCCGACGGCGTGCACGAGGTCGCGGCTGGTGGCCAGGCCGTACACGCCGATCAGGAAGATCCACCCAGCCGTGAGGTAGGGGAACGCGCTCATGCCTTCCCGCCCTTCTCGATCTCCAGTGCCTGGCGCAGGAAGTGGGAGAGCAGGACGACGACCGCGGAGGCGACCTCCACGCCGACGGCCGCGTTGAGCAGGGGGACCGTGCCGCCGGAGGTGAGGGTGCCGAAGGTGCCGTACGGCGGGAAGTTGGCCAGATAGGCCGAGCCGGCGAGCAGCCCGCCGACGCCGAGCAGGACGTACGCGGCCTCGCCCGCGGCGTCACCGATCTCGTAGAGGCCCACGGGCCGGACGCGCTCCAGTGCGAGGTAGTCGACGCTGACGTAGAGCAGGTGGAAGGCGGTGGCCACGACGACGCCGCCCTGGAAGCCGCCGCCGGGGCTGAGCTGGCCGTGCGCGATCACGTAGAGGCCGATGAGCAGGGTGACCGGCAGCGCGACGAGTCCGTAGCGGCGCAGGGCGCGGGGTACGGACGCCGGCCGCGGGGCCTCGCGCCGCTCGTCGCGGGTCTGCCGGAGCAGCAGGACGGTGCCGAGGACGGCGGAGAAGAGGATGCTCTCCTCGCCGAGGGTGTCGAACGCGCGCTGGTCGAAGTTGACGCCGGAGACGGTGTTCGCGGTGTGCCGCCGCAGGGACGCCTCGACCGCCCGGTCGCCGTAGGGATGCCAGGCGCCGCCGAAGCGCGGCAGGTCCGGGCAGGCCGCGGCGAGCAGCGTGGCTGTCGCGAGCAGCCCGGCGGCCAGCACCCACATGCGTGCGCGACGGCTCATCCGCGCCGCTTCCCGGACCCTCGCCGCACCTTGCGCACCGTCAGCAGGATCATCAGCGGCGTGAGGGCCGAGCCGACGCCGAGTTGGGAGAGCCCCGCGTCGGGTGCCTGGAGCACGGTGAAGGCGAGGGCGAGGCCGAGGCCGAGGCCGAGGCCGAGCAGGGAGAGCACGACGGCCTGGCGTGCCGGGTCCCGGTTGAGCACGGCCGCGGTCGCGGCGGCCGCCACGAACAGCAGGGAGAGGGCGAGGAGTACGTCATCCACCGCGCACCGCCCTGGTCGTGACCATCCCCCCGGCGACCAGCAGCGCCCCGATGACGATCAGCTTGATCATCGCCCGCCCGGGGGCCGTGGCGAGACACAGCGGGACGACGGTCGCGGGCACGCCGACCGCGACGACGGGGGTCAGCCACCGGGTGCCGGGCGGGTCGCCGTCGTGCCCCTCGCCGCCGTCGTCCCCCTCGTGGCCGTCGCCGCCGTCGAGGAGGAGACGGGCGAAGACCAGCGTTCCGGCCGGGCCCAGCACGGAGACGACGAGCGCGAGATCGACATACGCCGGGCGTCCGTACCCCTGCGCCAGCAGCAGGAAGACCAGGCAGAGCAGCAGGGTCGCCATGTTCTGGGCGACGACCCGCCGCCCGGCCGCGCCGGACGCGGCACCCCACAGGCTCGGCCCCAGACCACCGGCGATCACCAGCGCGGCGGCGCCCAGCCACCAGTTCATCCGGCCGCCGCCCGCCGCGCGCCGAGCGCCGCCCAGGCCGCCGCCAGCGCGGCCCCCGCGCCCACCGCGAGTTCCCATGTGTCGACCGGCCCGACCAGCGTGACCCACAGCGCGAGGAGACCGGCCCACCACCCGAGACCCTCCAGCACACCTCTGAGGACGTCCCGCACCTTCGCCTCACCTCCGGTTTCGACCGCAACGCCCCAGTATCGGCCACCAGGTGGCGGTGTCATGGGGACCGGCCGAGGCGTGTCGTCCCCCGGCGGTGGCACCGGGGGCGAGACTGGAAACCACCTGCGTGTTCCGTGGCACAGACGGGAGAGACCTTGTCGAAGGGACCGGAGGAATACGACGCCGGACCGTACGTCCCCGAAGGCGCCGACCTGCGCGCCCTGCGGGCCGCGGCCGCCCGCTGCCAGGGCTGCCCCCTCCACCGTGAGGCGACCCAGGCGGTCTTCGGCTCCGGTGACGCCTCGGCCCGCCTGGTGCTCGTGGGGGAACAGCCCGGTGACCAGGAGGACCGGCAGGGGCAGCCGTTCGTCGGCCCGGCCGGGGGCGTGCTGGAACGCGCGATCAGCGAGGCGGGGATCGATCCCGGCGACACCTATGTCACCAACGCCGTCAAACACTTCAAGTTCGAGCGGGCGGCGCGCGGCAAGCGCCGCATCCACAAGGCGCCCGGCCTGCGGGAGATCAGCGCGTGCAAGCCGTGGCTGGCCGCCGAGCTGCGCCTCGTCGATCCCGAGGTGGTCGTCGCGCTCGGCGCGACCGCGGGGAAGGCGCTGCTGGGCTCCTCGTTCCGGGTGACCCAGCAGCGTGGCGTGGCGCTGCCCCTGCCGTCACCGGACGGAGGGGAAGGGGGCGAGGGAGTGCTGGTCGCCACGATCCACCCCTCCGCGGTGCTTCGGGCGGACGGCGCGCGTCGGGCCGAGATGTACGGGGGCCTGGTGGCGGACCTCGAGCTCGCGGGACGACTGCTGGGCTGACGGGCCCTCAGCTTTCGATGACGACCTTGACGCTCTCCGCCTCGGCGTCGGCGGCGTCGGGGACGACCATGCCGGCCTCCACACCGGTGCGCAGGTAGCGCAGGACATCGGAGTTGAGGCGCTCTCCGGGCACCACGGCGGGGATCCCCGGCGGGTAGGGAGTCAGCATCTCCGCCGCGACCCGGCCGGCGGCCTTCTCCCAGGGCACCTGTTCGCTCGGGCCGAAGAACGCGTCCCGGGGCAGCATCGCCTGCTCCAGACGCAGGTCGGGAGGGTCGGGCACCGCGACGGCCGTGGCGGGCCGCAGCTCACAGGCACGCTCGGACAGGTCGCGCAGCGCGGCGAGCAGGGCATCGGTCGTCTGTTCGTCGTCGGCGTGGGACAGTTGGGCGCTGATGCGCCGGTGGTCGCACACGTGGAGGTTGATCCGGTGCTGTTCGCGCAGCCAGTCACCGGCCCGGTAGCCGGTGGTGCCGAGGGCCGAGATGTCGACGATGATCTGGAGCGGGTCGAGATCGGTGGCGCGGGTGGGTCCGCAGAAGTCCGCACGCCCGTGCACGTGCATGCCCGCGACGGCCTCGACGCGGCTCCGCACGGTCTGTGCCAGGGCGAGGGCGGCGTCGTACAGCTCGCGGCCGCGCAGAGCCATCTGGCGGCGCCATCCGTCGAGCGCCGCGTAGATGAGCACGGAAGGGCTGGTCGTGCCGAGCAGGTCCGCGCAGGCACTGAGTTTCTTCGCGTCGACCCGGTCTCCCTGGAGGTGGAAGACGGAGCCCTGTTCGAGGCCGGAGCCCATCTTGTGCACGGAGGTCACGCAGACGTCCGCCCCGGCGTCCATGGCCCAGGTCGGCAGGCCGGGGTGGAAGGGCAGGTGCGCGCCCCACGCCTCGTCGACGACGAGGGGCTTGCCCCGCCGGTGACATACCTCGGCGAGCGCTGCCAGATCGGCGCAGGTGCCGTAGGGGGTGGGGCTGGTGACCAGCGCGCCCTTGGCATCGGGGTGCCGGTCGAACGCCTCTTCGTATGCCTGCGCGGAGGGCGGGTGGGCCAGGTGGAGGTCACCGTCCCATTGCGGGTCCACCCACACGGGGTGCATGCCGGAGAGGATCAGGCCGGAGACCACCGATTTGTGGGCGTCCCGGCCGACCAGCAGCTTCTCGTGCGGGCCGGCGACCGCGAGCATGGCGGCTTTGACGGACAGGGAGCTGCCACAGGTGGAGAAGAAGGTGTGTTCGGCCCCCACGGCGTCCGCCATCAGCTCCTGGGCCCGCTCCAGGATCCGGTGCGAGCTCGTACGGTCGTCCAGGCCGCTGGTCGCCAGCACGTCCCTGGTGAACACGGCCTCGCCCAGCGCCGACAGGACGGCCGGATCGGCACCGCGGCCCTGTTTGTGGCCGGGCGGTGTGAACGGGATCTGACCCGTTTCCCGGTACGCCGTCAGCGCCTCCAGAACGGGTGCGCGTGAGTGGTCCGTCAAGTCTCCGCTCCCCTGCTCGGCACCCTGGGCGCCTTCCCGTGGGAAAGACGCCCAGGGCTCACCCTCTGCCTGTCACGCGCGGGCCCGCAACCGGAACTGGTGCTTCTGGGGCCCGCGCCTCCACCCGCTTACCCGGGCCGGTGACAGGAATGCGCCGACGGGTCCTCGCCGTCGACGAGATGCGGGCGCGCGGCGGCGTACCCGTCCGGGCCCGCCCGCCCCTTGGCCGGGCCGGGCCGGCGCCGGACCCGTTCGGCCGACCGGACCGCTACAGGTCCGGGTCGGTCACCGGACCGGCGTCGGCACCAGCGCGGCGGAGATCGTCGCGGCGGCGTCGCGCAGCAGCGTCTCCTGGCGGGCGGCCTCCGGCCGTGCCGGGTCCAGCGCTCCTCGCGGCCCCGTCAGGAACAGGGCGGCGGCCTCTCCGGTGACACCACGGCACGGGACCGTGACCGCGAGCGACGCGTCCTCGGCGGTGTCCGCGCCGAGGACGCACCGCCCGTCGTGCGGGTCGTCCAGCACCTGTGCCGCGGCGCTGGTGGGCGGCAGCACGTCGCCGGTCGTCAGCCGTTGCGGGCTGTTGTCGGGCCGGAAGACGTGGTGGATGACCTGTACGCCCTCGGGGTGCGCCACGGCGAGGCGGACGCTCATGCCGCTGTGCGCCGCGAGGTTGTCGGCCCACGGCATGGCGGCGGCCCGGATGTCGTTGCAGTCCTGGCGCGCGCCGGCCGCCGGCGGGAAAGCCTCGGTCAGGCGGCAGGCGCCGGCACCGTCGTCGTAGGCGACCAGTCCCTCGGCCCGGAGATCATCCAGGAGAGCGCGTACGGTGCCGGCGGGAAGGCCGAGTTCGGCCGTCAGGTGGTCGAAGGACACACCGCGGTCCTGGTACCGGGCCAGCAGTGCGAGCAGGGCGGCCGTGTGGCCTACGGGCGCTTCGTGATGGGGCATCTGTGCATCTCCTCGCCGTGCGGGATCTGGCGCGTGTATTCCACGCTAGGACGGCCGGGGGCTCGAAGTGGTCCACCGATCGGTGGAAAGACCGGTGGAATTCCGGCGCCGTCCCCGGCCGCGGACCCCCGTCACGTCATGCCCGGACCGCACCGGCGCGCGATGGTGGAAAGAGGAGCACCACGAGCGACGGCCGAGCGCCGCCGGGAAGGGAGGCCGTCATGACGGGCTCATCGGGATCCAGGCACCGTTCGGGGCTGCCGGAGCTGATGGAATGGCTGGGTTCGGGGTTTCCCGAGGTACCGGTGTCGTGGCACGGCCGGGATTCCCACGTGATCCCGATCGAGGTGACGGAGGGTGATGACCAGTATGTGCTGCGTGCCGAGTTGCCTGATATCGACCCGGAAAAGGACGTCGAGATCACGGTCGAGGGAAACGCTCTGACCGTCCGCGCCGAGCGCGTCGAGAGCGAGGAGGACAAGCGCCATTCGGAATTCCGCTACGGCTCTTTCGAACGCACCGTCCGCTTGCCGTTCCCGATTCCCGAAGTGGGCCCCACGGCCGAATACCGCGACGGCGTCCTCACCGTGACCGTCCCCCGCACCACCGAGGAGAAGCCGGCCGCGCGCACCGTTCCCGTGCGCCGCGTCGGCTGAGGTCTCGCACGGCAGCTGCCTGACGTACCGTCAACAACGCGTCGGCGGAGCCGGAAGCCGTACGACGGCGAGCCGTCGGCGAAGCGGTCTTCGGCACCATCCGGCGCGGAGGCGGCGGATGACGGCGGGGCCGCCGTGGGCGCCGCACCTCTCCGGACGGCGGAAGAGCGCGGAGGGGCCCACGACCCCTGTGCGTGGGCCCCTGCGCGCGCTCCCCGCGCTCAGAGGCTGGGACTGTAGCGGACGGGGAGTTCGGACAGGCCACGGATCAGGCCGGGGCGCCACGGCACCCGCGCGGGGTCCTTGGCGAGGGTGAGGTCGGGGAAGCGGTCGAGCAGCGCGGTGAAGGCGATCTCGGCCTCCAGGCGGGCGAGCGGGGCACCCAGGCAGAAGTGGATTCCGTGGCCGAAGGCGAAGTGCCCGGCGCCGCCGGTGCCCGCACGGGGGCGGCGGATGTCGAACCGGTCCGCGCCGGGGAAGCGGTCG
The DNA here is from genome assembly GCF_055558795.1 of Streptomyces sp. NPDC025618. Lineage (NCBI taxonomy): Bacteria > Bacillati > Actinomycetota > Actinomycetes > Kitasatosporales > Streptomycetaceae > Streptomyces > Streptomyces sp. NPDC025618. Next base: position 104,218 of record NZ_JBVHLW010000019.1, read on the forward strand.
GAGTCCCGGGAGGCCGAACCCAGCATGATCAGCACGGCCTCACCGGCCGGGATCGTCACGCCCCCGATCTCCACGTCCTCCGCGGCCCAGCGGAACGACGAGGACGTCACCGGCCCCTCGTACCGCAGCATCTCCTCGATCGCGCCCTCGAGCAGTGACCGGTCGGCACGCAGCGCGGCGAGCTGCTCGGGGTGGGTCAGCAGGGCGTACGTCCCGTTGGACAGGAGGTTGACGGTGGTCTCGTGGCCCGCGACGAGCAGCACGAACGCCATGCCGAGCAGTTCCTGGGAGTCGAGCGGCGCGCCCTCCGCGTCACGGGCCTGGACCAGCGCGCTCAGCAGGTCGTCCCCCGGGGAAGCGGCCTTGGCCTGGAGCAGATCGCTGAGATAGTCCGTCATCGACATGGCCGCCGCGCCCGCGGCCTCGGGTGTGGGCTGGAAGACCATGGCGTCCGACCAGACCCGGAAGGTCTCCTGGTCCGCGGCCGGCACACCGAGCAGTTCACAGATGACCGCTATGGGCAGCGGTCGCGCGAGTGCCTCGACGAGGTCGGCGCCGGACTGCGGGGCGATGGCGTCGAGGAGTTCGTCGGTCAGCTGCTGGATGCGCGGACGCAGTGACTCGACCCGGCGCGCGGTGAACGCCCCCGCGACCATCCTGCGCAGCCGTGTGTGGTGGGGCGCGTCGGTCTGGAGCATGTTGCGGCCGATGGCGTAGCCGCCGTCGTCCTTCCAATGGGCGGAGTTGCGTACGTCGTTGCTCAGCCGCGTGTCGGTGAGCGCGGCCCGCACCTCCTCGTGCCCGAGGATCACCCAGATATGACCGGCGCCTTCTGTGGCCACCCGGTGCACCGGTCCCTGCTCGCGCAGGTGGGCGTAGACCGGATAGGGGTCGGCGATGAAATCCGTACCGGCCGGTGCGACGGTCTCGAACGCGGGCATCGTGCTCACGGGTTGTCGTCCCTTCGTCGTCGGGCCCCGGCCTCGGGCAGGCCACGGCCCCGTCAAGTGGGGAGTGCTCCCCGCTTGATGGTCCGACCCTAACAAGCGAAACGGGGAGTGGTCCACGTTTTGTTGTTAGGGTGCTGTCGGCGACAGTGGGGGCTGAATCGGCATACGGCGCGGGAGCGGTGAGGGACAGTGAGTGCGGAGCGAAGCGGCGGGTCATCGCCGGAAGGCGGCCGGCGGGCCCCGCTGCGGCGGGACGCCCAGCGCAACCGCGAGCTGCTGATCGCCGCGGCCCGCGAGGTCTACGCCGAGCAGGGCATGGAAGCGCCGCTCGACGAGATCGCGCGCCGGGCCGGAGTCGGCAACGCCACCCTCTACCGGCGCTTCCCCACCCGCGGCGCGCTCATCGAGGCCGTCTTCGGCGACTCGCTCAACGACACCCTCCGCCGCGGCGAGGAGGCCCGGATGGCCGAGGACGCCTGGGAGGGCCTGGTCCGCTACCTCGAGTACATCTTCGAGGGCCTGGCCGCCGACCGGGGCTCCAACGACCTGATGACCACGGGCGTCCAGGACGTACCCTCCCTGGACGCCCTCAAGGCCCACCACCACCGGACGGTTTCCCTGCTGATCCGCCGTGCCCAGGAACAGGGTTCGATGCGCGGCGACATCGTCACGGAGGACCTGCTCTTCATGCTGGCGGCCCTCGGGCGCGTCGTCCCCGCCTCCGTCACGGCCGCGCCCGGCGCCTGGCCGCGCCACCTCCACCTGCTGCTCAGCGGACTGCGGGCCGAGGCCGCCGCCGCGTTGCCCGCCGCGCCGCTCACCGCCGACCAGCTCTCGGCGGCGCTGCTGGATCTCGCCGCGCCGAAACAGCAGGGCTGACGCGCCCGGCTACTCCACGGCCTCCAGGAATTCGAGCCGGTTGCCCACCGGGTCCTCGGAGTGGAAGCGCTTGTGGCCCGGCAGGTCGTCGTCCCAGGTGACCTGGGCGCCACGCTCCTCCAGCCGGGCGGCGTACGCCTCGATCCCGGCGACCCGCAGCCCCGGGTGGGCCTTCTTCGCGGGCCGGAAGTCAGCCTCGATGCCCAGGTGGAGCTGGACCGGACCGGCCTGGAACCAGCAACCGCCCCGGGCCGCGAGAACCGGGGGCTTGGCTATCTCGGTCATGCCGAGCATCCCCGCGTAGTACCCCCGCAGTCGGTCCTCGCTGCCGGGCGGGGCGGCGAGCTGCACGTGGTCGACGGCAACGAGCATCGGGGCGGGCCTCCTCTTGTCGGCAGCAACCTGCGCTCGTCCGCGCGGCCGTCCCATCCTGCCGCCACCGGCGCCTCCCGCCAACGCTTCGGCCGGCCGTTTGTCACCGGTATCCGCGACCATGGCCGACATGGAGATTCACGGCAGTTGCAGCGACCGGTTCAGCGCCGTACGGAAGGAGTTCGCCGACTCCCTGCGCGGCGGAGCGGACGTCGGCGCCTCGGTGGCGATCCACCTCGACGGCGAGCCCGTCGTCGACCTGTGGGGCGGCCACGCCGACCAGGCACGTACGGAACCCTGGCAGCGCGACACCATCACCAACGTGTGGTCCCTCACGAAGACGATGACCACGCTGTGCGCCCTCCTCCTCGTCGACCAGGGTGAACTCGGCCTGTCCACGCCGGTCGCGACCTACTGGCCCGAGTTCGGTACCGCGGGGAAGGAGCGTATCGAGGTCCGGCATCTGCTCGGCCACACCGCGGGCCTCCCCGACTGGGATCAGCCCATGGCGCTCGACGATTTATGCGACTGGGAGAAGGCCACCACCCTGCTGGCTCGCCAAGCACCCCGCTGGGAGCCCGGTACGGCGTCCGGCTATCACCGGTTCACCCATGGCTTCCTGATCGGTGAAGTCGTCCGCCGCATCTGCCGGCAGTCGATCGGCGCGTTCTTCGCCGATCACATCGCCGGCCCGCTGGGCGCCGATTTCCACATCGGCCTCGCAGCCGACCACGATCACCGTGTCTCCGAGGTCATCCCGCCGACGGCGCCCGCCCCCGCGGCCAATCCACAGGTGACGATTCCCGTCGGCGCCTACGTGACCGCCCAGGACACCAGGAGCGTCCAGTGGCGCCGTGCCGAGATCCCCGCCGCGGCGGGGTACGGGAACGCGCGGTCCGTGGCCGCGGTCCAGTCGGTACTGGCCACCGGCGGCGCGGCCCCCGCGGCGCGCCTTCTCTCCGAAGCCACCTGCCGTGCGGTGTTCCGCGAACAGTCGCACGGCATCGACCTCGTGCTCGGCACTCCGCTGCGTTTCGGCGTGGGCTACGCCCTCAACGCTTATGACGCACCGGTGCGCACGGCCGGCCCCCGCACCTGCTATTGGGGTGGAAGAGGCGGATCACTCGTCGTCAACGACCTCGACGCGCGCATGACCTTCGCGTACGTGATGAACCAGATGACCCACCTCGGCCTCACCGACCCACGCGGCCAGAGGCTTCTCCGCGCCGCCCACACGGCACTGACGCCCTGACCGGAACCCCTGCCGGAGCGTTCAGCGGATGGCATCCCGCCCCACCGACGGCACATAGCGCGGTGCCCGCCAGGCGTTCAGCCGGTGCTCCACCGCGGCCCCCAGCGACAGCAGGCTGGTGTCCTGGTGGTCGCCCGCCATCAGGAGGAGGCCGACGGGGAGTTCGTTCACGGATCCGGCGGGCACCGACAGCGACGGGTATCCGGCGACAGCCGCGGGGGTGGAGGACGGGATCACGTCGTTGTCGCCCCGCGCGCAGTCGGTCGTCCAGGCCGGCGGGTTCGTCGGCGAGGCGATGGCGTCCAGATGGTGGGCCGCCATGGTCTCGTCGATCGAGCGGCGGGAGAGGTCCTTCAACTCCGCGCGCATGGCCCGGTACTTCGGGTCGGTGACGCCAGGCGCGGCGAGGGCCTGCTCGAAGAGCTCCTGGCCGGCGAAGCAGGTCCGTTCCGCGGGGTGGGCGCGGTTGAATTCGATCAGCTCGGCGAGGTCGCGAGGGCCGTGACGAGTGGCGAGGTAGGCGTCGATGTCGCGGTGGAACTCGCTCAGCAGCGCGGGGAACTCGAGCTCGGCGAGCCGCTCCTGGTACGGGGGTGTCACCTCGACGACCTCGGCTCCCGCGGCGCGCAGCTTCCGCGCCGTACGGCTCATCAGCTCGTCCGCCTTCGGGCCGAGCGAGGGAAGCCGCCACAGGCCGATCCGTTGGCCCCGCAGATCCCCGGGGCGCGGCGTACCGCCCGAGGCGCCACCGCTCAGCACGGACAGGGTGAGCGCGACGTCGGTCACGTTGCGCGCCATGGGTCCCGCGGTGTCCTGCTCGGCGGAGATCGGCACCACTCCGGCCCGGCTGACCAGCCCGAGGCTGGGCTTGTGGCCGACGACCCCGTTCATCCCGGCCGGGCACACGATGGAGCCGTCGGTCTCCGTGCCGATCGCCACCTGCGAGAGCGACGCGGCGAGCGCGGCGGCGGAGCCGGAGGACGATCCGCACGGGTTGCGGTCCAGTACGTACGGATTGCTGGTCTGCCCGCCCACCGCCGACCACCCTGATGTCGGCTTCGCCGAGCGGAAGTTCGCCCACTCGGACAGGTTGGTCTTGCCGAGAATCACCGCCCCCGCCTCCCGCAGCCGGGTCACCAGGGCGGCGTCGGCGTCCGGCGGGGTCCCGGCCAGCGCCAGCGAGCCCGCCGTCGTCGGCATGTCGCGGGTGTTCACGTTGTCCTTGAGCAGGACGGGTATGCCGTCCAGCGGGCCGCGCGCGGCGCCGTGCCGATGTCTGGCATCGCTGGCGGCGGCCTGGCGCAAGGCCGTCGGGTCGGTGCGCAGCACCGCGTTGATCCTGGGGTTGACGGTCTTGATCCGCCCCAGGTAGGCGGCGGTCAGTGCCGACGAGGTCAGCGAACCGTCGGCCATACGGTCCTGCAATTCCGGGATGGTCACCGTGTCGAGGTCGACCCCCAGTCTCGGAGGCGGACCGCCTGCGTCACCGGCTCCGGCGGCTTCCGCGCGCGGATACGGCGTGCCCGCGAGCAGGGATCCCACGACCAGCGTGGCGATCAGTGTGGCAACGCTCCTCATCTTCATGGGGGCCAGCGGACTATACGCCGACGGCCCGCCGCAAGGGTGCCGTTTCCGGGGCCCCGCCCGCGCGCCTGGCGGCCATGCCGCGTGAACCGGGGCCCGGCAACTCCACCCAAGATCACTACATGCACAATGCACGTATGGCGATGACCAATATGCCGAAGACGGCAGAGATCGACGATGCCGCGTCCATCAGTCGCTCCCTGGCCCGTGCCTTCGACGACGACCCGATGATGCGTTGGTTCTTCCCTGACGACTCCTCACGCCAGGAGTCGCTGGGGAGTTACTTCACCACCATCTTCACCCGGCAGTACGCGCACAACGGCGTGTGTGAGCGCACCGAGGACGCCGCGGCCTTCTGGGTGCCGGCGGAGGCTCAGGACAAGGCCGTTCCCGACGCGGAGACCATCCAGCGGCTGCTGGCCATCCTCGGAGACCGGGCCGGGCTGTTCAAGGACGCCGTCGGGGCGGCCGCCGAGCACACCCCCCAGGAACCGCACTGGTCCCTGGCGCTGATCGGTGCCGACCCCGCCGTCCAGGGCCAGGGGCAGGGTGGCGCTCTGCTGCGCTCGGGCCTGGCCAAGGCCGACGCGGCGGGTCTGCCCGTCTATCTGGAGTCCTCCAAGGAGTCCAATCTCCCTGTCTACGCCCACTTCGGCTTCACCGTGCGCGAGGAACTGCCGCTGCCGGGAGGCGGGCCGACGCTGTGGACGATGTGGCGCGAGCCGCGCCGGCCGGCCGACGCCTGATCCGGTTCATGCCAGGGGGCCGGCAGCGCGCGGTCGCGCCTGCCGGTTCCCCCTCAGCCTCGCGGGCTCACCGTCATGCGGATGTCGTCGGCCGCCCAGAGCACGAAGCGTTCCACCGGGATCACCTCGTGCTCCGGCACGGGCCGGAACCGCAGGCGCTTGAGCAGGACGGCCAGGATCAGTTCCGCCTCGACCATGGCCAGGGCGGCACCCTCGCAGCCGCGCGGCCCGAGGCCGAAGGGGAGGTAGGCCAGCCGCGGCCGCTTGGCCGTCTCCTGCGGGGTGAAGCGCTCGGGCACGAACCTCTCGGGCTCGGGCCAGTGGCCGGGGTTCATGTGGACGGCCCAGAAGGGGTAGAAGACGGTCGTCCCGGCCGGGATCTCGTAGTCCCCCAGGAGGAGGGCCTCGGTCGTCTCCCGCGCGCCGTACGGGCCGGGCGGGTAGAGCCGCATCGCTTCCTTGAGCACCATCTCCAGGTACGTCAGCCTTCGCAGGTCGGCGTATCCGGGCGCCGTACGGTCACCGAGCACGCGGTCGAGCTCGTCGGCGACGCGTCCGGCGGCCTCGGGGTGCCGGCCCAGCAGGTGCAGGGTCCATGAGACGGCCACCCCGGTCGTGTGGTGGGCGGCCAGCATCACCACCATGACGGTGTCGCGGATCCGCGCGGGCCGTTCACCGGCCTCGGTGAGCGCGCCGATCAGGTCGCTCCCCTCCGCGCGGTCGCCGCGACGGTGTGCCGCGACCACCCGGTCGACCACCGCGCGCAGGTAGGCGAGGGCCTTTGCCGCCCGCTCGGCACGCCGCTCCCCCGGGTCCGGCGGCGGCGCCTGGTAGAGCCGCCCCAGATGTTCGGTGAGCACCTCTTCGAACGCCGCGACGACGCGGTCCGGGTCCTCGGCCTCGCCGCCCAGCGCGTACTCGCAGATCATCCGCAGCGACAGCGCGGTGAGGTCCTTCTGCAGTTCCACGGGCCCCTGGCCGGCGCGTCCGGCCCAGCGGTCCGCGAGCGCGGTGACCAGCTCGGTGAACCGCGCGAAGTGCCGCTCGTGCGAGGGGCGTCCGGCCAGCACCGACAGCAGCAGACGCCGCCACGGCGTGTGCTCGCCGGCCGGCATCACCTGCGCATTGCCCGCCTCGAACAGCGGGGCCAGGAACGCGAACAACCTCTCCGGCCGCTTGTCGAGGTGGGCCGTGGCCTCCAGTAGTACGGGGTCGGCGACCGACACGGCCGCGTCCGCGCCCGGGAGCTGGAACCGCACGACAGGGCCGTACTCGGCGTGCAGCCGCAGCTGGTAGACGTGCAGTCCGCCCGCCGCCGCGATGGCACCGGCCCCGCCGTCCGCCCGGGGGTCGGGACCTGGGATGTCCATGGCGTTTCCTCCTCGCCGACGGTCCGGATCACGCGCCGCGTTCCGTACGACGGCGCTCGCTCTCCACGGACCACAGGATGCGGCCCTTGTCGCCGGCCACGCCAGACACCGACACAGGGAACCCGGACGGACGCGACCGCCATCCGACTACCCGATTTCGGTCATATCGCGCTGTTCGACACTTCAGCTCACCTCACCGCCAGGCACCGCATGTCCCGCTTCCCCTCGCCCCACCCTCCCCAGGAGATCCGTGCTCCGGCCACGCCGGCGTGCCGGACAGCAGACAGAACATTCGACGCCCTTCCCTCACCGGGCCCCACCGTTCGAGCGGTGGCCTGAATCAGCCGATACCGGACCTTGCGCCCTCCAGGGGACATCCGTGAACGTTGAGTGCACGCACCACCGGACAGCGGATGCACACAACTCCGCTACCTCCTTGGCCAATTGCGCCTTCGCACCGCTCGCCCGACAGTCGCGGCCCGTTCCGGAAAGCGAGAGTGAACCGATGCTCCCTGTCCCCGAGGACGCCGACGCCCGGCCGGGCCGCGGCACGGCGTCCGGGCTCTCCGCCACGTGCGCTGAGCCCGTGACCGTGGCCGTCGCCGGCGTCGAGTTCGGCTGGGGCAGTTCGGGGAAGCTGAGCGCCGTCCTGTCCGCACTGCGCGAGAGGTCTCCGGCGCCGCTCCGCTTCATCGGCCTGGCCTCGCGTCTCGGGCGCCCCGTACTGGCCGGGCACGGCATCCACCGCTGGCACGACCTGCCGGACGGCGGCGCCGTCGAGGACATCGTGGCGTCGGAGGGCGTACGAGCCGCGGTGGTCGTCCTCGACGGGCCCGCCGCGATGGCGCTCGAAGACGCCGGAGTGCCCACGGTGTTCGTGGACAGCCTCCCCTTCATGTGGTCCGAGGGCGACCGCCCCACGCTGCCGCTGAACGTGACGGTCTACTGCGCCCAGCAGTGCATGGAGCTTCCCCCCGAATGCCGTGACGTGCTGGCCTCCGTCCGCGCCCTGCGCTGGGTCGAGGCGGTCATCGGCACTCCCCCGGTCACGGGCACCGCCGGCCGCTCGCCGGGCGGACCGTACCGCAGGGCCCTGGTCAGCATGGGCGGGCTGCGCGCGCCCCGGCTCGACGACTGGACGGCCTACCCCCGCATCGTCGTTCCCGCCGCCCTCGAAGCGCTCGCGGCCCACGGGGTGCGGGAGGCGCATGTGGCGGGCAACCTTCCCGCCGGCCTGGCCGACCGGCTCATCGGCCGCGGGGCCGGAGAGCTGCGCGTGACGGCGGGCGCGCTGTCCCACGGTGAATTCCTCGCCGGGCTCGCCGACTTCGACGTCCTGCTCACTTCGCCGGGGCTCACCACACTGCTGGAGGCCGGAAGCCTGCGCGTCCCCACCGTCTGCCTGCCTCCGCAGAACCTGAGCCAGATCTTCAACAGCCGCTTCCACAGCCGGGCGGTCGACGCCGACGTGCGAGTGATCTGGCCCAAGGACGTCTTCTGCGAGGACGAGGCCCTGGCCCTGCGCTCCCAGGGCGAGGGCGAGGCCCTGGGCCTGATCTACGACGGGATCAGTGCCGCCGCTGCCGGCACCGTCGCCTCACTTCAAGAAGGAATCCTGACCGCCCTGTCGCATTCCCGGACGGTCACCGACTGGGGCGCGCTCACCACCGGCATCGGCGCCGACGGCGCCGCCCAGGTGGCCGACGCGCTGCTGGCGATGGTGGGTCAAGACCCTCATCCCGCTTGACCTGCCCACATCTCCCTCTCAGCGAACGGCCGGGATGCCCTCCATGCACGAGCGTCACCGCTATCTCTTCATCAGGATCCTGGAAGCCTGCAACGCCGACTGCTTCATGTGCGACTTCGCCCTCTCCCGCGACACCTACCGTTTCTCCCGCGCGGAATTCGATGAACTGCTGCCCGAAGCCACGGCCGCCGGGGTGGGTTACGTACGGTTCACCGGCGGGGAACCACTCATGCACCAGGACGTCGTCGAGCTGGTGAGCGCGGGTACGGCCGCGGGCATGCGGATGTCCCTCATCACCAACGGGATGCTGCTGCCCAGGATGGCGGAGCGCCTCGCCGGAGCGGGCCTGGCACAGGTCATCGTCAGCCTCGACGGCGCGTCGGGCGCGACCCACGACGTCTACCGGCGCTCCCCCGGCATGTTCGACAACGCCTTGCGGGGCCTTCGCGCCATCGCGGCCCTCGGCGTCCTGCCGCGGGTGAACACGGTGGTCGGACCGCACAACTACGCCGAGATGCCCCGGCTTCAGCAGGTCCTCACGGACGCCGGGGTGCGGCAGTGGGAGCTCTCCGCTCTCAAGCTGGACCGCCCGGTCACCTATCCCGCGCCGGAACACGTGCGCGAGGTGTGCGACCCGGTCTACGACGCCGGCCCACCTCTCCTGGTCCCCATGGGGAAGCGGTTCTACGGGGACGCCCCTCAGGAGCGGGAGCAGTTCTTCACCCTGTCCCTGACGCCGCGCGCCTCCCGCCCGCTGTGCCATGTGGTCGACGACGTCATCTACATCGACGGCAGGTTCGGGCGTATGTACGCGTGCAGCTGCCTGCCGCACCGGGAGGCGGACGGCGGCCCCGGCGACGGTGCTCCGCTGCGGGAGAACGGTGTGCTCCTGCTCGATTCCCCGGTCTTCCGGTCGCACGCCGACTTCTTCCGCGAGAGGGGGCCGGAGCTGTGCGGCGGCTGCTCCACGACGGCCGCCGGTTACAGCGACGACGTCGCCCGGCTGGGGTCGGTGCGACCATGGGCGTACTGAGCACCGGCCACGGGCCGGCGGTCTCGCCCCGCAGGGTGCTGCTGGTGTCCCGGGACGCGGAGCTTGACTCGCTGCTGGCCCGGCACCGCGTCGCGGCGCATCTCGGTGAGCTCACGACGGTCAGGGTGGTCTCCGGCGGTGCGCTCCCGGACGCGGCCCTGGTCTGCGACGACGAGGCGGCCACGGAACAGCTGTCGGAACTCGGCGTCCCCGTCGTACATCTGACGTCGGGTCACACAAATGCCGCCCCCTCCCCCGCGCCGGACGGGCGGGCCCTGCACCGCCTGCACCGGCCCGGCTGGCTGCCCGGTCCCTGGCCCGGGAGTGGCGGCCGGCCCACGGGGGCGCTCGCGCCCGCCCGCCTGACCAGGAGCCGGACGCGAGCGGGCACCTTGCTGCTGCTGTCGTCCTGGGGCGTCCCGAGGGAGGAGTCCGAGGCGTTCGCCCTGGGCCCGCTGCGAGCGCTGGTGTGTGCGGCGGTGCGGCGTACGGGCCGGTGCGAGGTGGTCTGCGACACCCGGCTCGCGCCGGTCCGTACCGCGCTCGACGGCCTCGCCGGACCCGGGGAGGTGCGGCTGAGCCGTGCCGCCGATGCGGACGTCGACGCCCTGCACTCCGCCACCGCGGTCTTCCTGGCCTCGCCGACGCTGGGGGCGCTGGCGCTCGCCCAGGCACGGCACGCGCCTGTCGTGTTCCTCCCGCCGCTGGGGCCCGTGCAACGGGACCTCGCCGAGCGCGTGGCGCGGGCCGTTCCCGTGCCCGTGGCGACCGGCGGCGAGGACGCCTCCTGGTGGGTTTCCCGGGGCGAGGGGCCGTGGGCCGCGCTCGATCCGGACCTGGACGACCTGCGGGGCGCTCAGCGCGTCGCCCGCAGTCTCCGTCAGCTCTCGCTCGCCCCGATGTGAACGCACGTCGCTTTCCGGAGCCCCTTGGAGCCGCCATGTCCGCAACGCCCGGCGAACCCGAACCGACCGCAGACCCCGCTCCCTTCCGGCCCCGGGTCCCCGCCGCCGAGTGGGACGACTGGCGCTGGCACATGCGCAAGCGCATCACCAGCGTCGGGAAGGCCCGCCAGTGGATCAACCTCAGCGCCGAGGAGGAGAAGGCCATCGCCGGGTCGGCGGGGAAATACCGCTGGAGCATCACGCCCTACTACGCGTCCTTGATGGACCCCGACGACCCCGCCTGCCCGGTCCGCCTCCAGGCCGTGCCCGCGCCGGGAGAGCTGGTGGAGTTCCCCGGTGCCGAGGTCGACCCGGTCGGTGACACGTACTACCGCAAGACCAACCGGGTGGTGCACAAATACCCGGACCGGGTGATCCTGCTGGTCACCGAGGCATGCCCGGTCTACTGCCGGCATTGCACCCGCAAGTTCCACACCACCGATGTGCACGGCACCTACTTCCGTGACGACGAGGGCGGGGCGTTCGACGAGGACCTGCGCTACATCGCCGAGCACCCGGAGATCCGGGACGTCCTGCTCACCGGCGGCGATCCGCTGTCCTACCGGGACGGCAAGCTGGAGGAGATCGTCTCCGGGCTGCGGGCGATCCCCAGCGTGGAGGTCATCCGCATCGGCAGCCGCTTCCCGGTGCTGCTGCCGCAGCGGATCACCGAGGAGCTGTGCGCGATGCTCGCGCGCCACCATCCCGTGTGGCTGAACACGCACTTCAACCACCCCAAGGAGATCACGGCCGAGTCCGCCGCCGCCGTGGACCGGCTGCTGCGGCACGGCATCCCGGTGGGCAACCAGACCGTGCTGCTACGCGGGATCAACGACGACGTCACCACGATGCGCACGCTCATGACGGAGCTGCTGCGCATCCGGGTGCGCCCCTACTACCTCTACCACTGCGACAACGTCACCGGTGTCTCGCACTTCATGACCTCCGTCGAGAAGGGCTGGGAGATCATGGAGGGCCTCCAGGGCCACATCACCGGGTTCGGGGTGCCGCAGTACGTCCTGACCACCCGGATCGGCAAGATCCCCCTCGCGCGACCGTACTTCGCCCGCACCGCCGACGGCCTGAGGCTCCGCAACCACCAGGGCCAGGAGATGACCGTCGACGCCACCGCGTACCCGATCACGGAGCCCGATGCGCCATGACTCTTGACAAGCGGCTGGGACAGCGTTTCCTCCCCTACGGTGCCAACTACCTCGACTGGTCCGACATGCGCGAGCTGCGCGAGGCCGTCGAGCACGGCGTGCTCTTCCGCTATCAGACGGAGGACGAGAGCATCGCCTCCCGGCTGGAGCGGCGGGCCGCCGAACGGCTGGGCGCGGGGCATGTGCTGGCGGTGCACAACTGCACCGAGGCCCTCCGGCTCGCCCTGATCTCCACCCGGCCGCGCAGTGGTGACCTCGTCCACATCCCTGCGGTCACGTTCGTGGCCGTCGCGGGCGCGGTCCTCTCCAGCGGCCTGATCCCGGTGCTCGTCGACGTCGACGACTCCCTCTCGCTGGACACCACGCTGCTGCCGCGGGGCACGCGGCGGGTGATCGTCGCCCATATGGAAGGCACGGTGGCGGCCCTCCCGCAGGGCGTGCCCTATGTCGTGGAGGACTGTGCCCAGGCGCTCGGCGCACGGTTTCCCGACGGCCGGCACGCGGGAACCGCGGGCTACGCGGGCACCTTCAGCTTCCACCACAACAAGGTGCTCACCTCGGGCGAGGGCGGACTGGTCGTCACCGGCGACGCGGATGCCTGGGCGACGATGCGCTGCTACCACGACCACGGCTCGGCGCGGGTGCCCGGCCGCTATCCGACGTGGGACCCGGACGCCCATTACGGGGAGAACTTCGTCACCAGCGAGGGCGTCGCGGCCATTCAGTACCAGCAGTTCCGCCACCTCGACGACCTGCTGGCGGGCCTGGAGCGCATGCACGCCCTCGCCATGGAGGAACTTCCCGACCGCCACGATCTCCAGGTCCTGCCGCGAGCGGCGGGGGACGCGAAGATCAGCCTGCGCTTCCGGTGGGAGAGCCGGGAGCTGCGCGACGCCGCCGTGGCCACGCTCACCGAGCGGGGTATCGCCAACTGGACGCTGAACAAATACCTCCTCCCCGAACACCCGGTGCTCACCGGACGGCGCTCCCTCTACAGCGACGGCTTCCCCTGGAACCTCGCGCCGGGCGGGCCCCTGGCCCTGAGCCGCGACGGCTTCGCCCGTACCCGCGACCTGCTCGACCGCACCCTGTGCGTGCCGCTGTCGCCGGAACTCCCCGAGCCCGGCCAGGTTCTCGCGGTCAAGGCCCTGCGCCAGGCCCTGGAGGCCGTATGAGCGGGCACGAACCGGCGCTGCTGATGGTGGACGACCGGGCCTCCACCTTCACCCGCCACGCCGCCCAGGCACTCGGTGAGCGGCTGGTGCTGCTGCGTTTCGCCGAGCTCCGCCGCGACCTCTCGGACGACCACCTGCGCCGGACCGCGCACCTGCCCGCCTTCTGGGTGCGCGCGGGCGCACCCCTGGAAGAGGAGGCCGAGCGCTACGCGACATGGGCCGACGGCCTGCCGGTACGCCCCGGGCGCTTCTGCAACCCCTCGGAGCCCCGGCAGGCCGTCGCCCAGCGGTTCGCGCGGCTGGCCGGCCTGCCGCACCTGACGGAACAGCAGGTGACCTGGGTCCGCGACAAGGCCGCGATGAAGGACAAGTTCCGGGAACTGGGGCTGCGCACCGCTCGCTACGCGCGCGTGGCGGACGCGGCCGGCGTCGAGCGGTTCGCCGCGCTCTGCGGCTGGCCGCTGGTGCTCAAGCCCACGGACTCCTTCGCCTGCGTCGACACCTACCGGCTCACCGGGCCCGCTTGTCTCGAAGACATCGACTTCACCGCGCGGGACTGGCTGGTGGAGGAGCACCTCGCCGGGACCGAGTGGGAGGTGTGCGGGCTCGTCCACGGCGGCGAGGTGCTGGACGCCTGGCCCAGCGCGATGCCCTGCCGCCCGCTGGACATCGTCGACGGCGCGATGAACGCCAACATCAGCGTGGCCACCGACGAGGGGCCGCCCGTCGACCTCCGCGCGCTGCTCCAGACCGTCACCACCGGCATGGGCATCGACCACGGCTATCTGCACATGGAGTTCTTCCTCGTCGACGGGGAGATCCACGCCGGTGAGATCGGGGTACGGCCGGCGGGCTGCGAGATCACCGCGAACCACGGACTCGCCTACGGCTTCGACGTGTTCGGCGCCACCCTGGACGTCTACCTCGGCCGCCGCCCCTCGCTCCGCTACGGCGAGCGGCGCTGCGCGGGCGACCTCCTGCTGCCCCTGCCGGGGTCGGGCACCGTGCGGGCCGTCACCCCGGGCGAGGAACTGCTGCGCATCCCCGGGGTCGTCGAGGCCGTTCTCAAGGTGGGCGCCGGCGATACGGTGGCGGCACGCCGCGCCTCGCACAACGCGTCCGGGTACGTCCATGTGACAGGCACATCGATCGGGGAGGTGGAGCGCCGCATGCGAGCGGTCCTCGACGCCTTCACCATCGATGTCGTCCCGGCCACGGCACAGCGGGCCGACGCGGCCGCCGAAGGGAGACTGACACGGTGACCCGGAGACTGCCCCGCCGGTTCCTCGATCTGCTCACACGCCGTCATGTGGCCGGGCCCGCTTGGTGGAGCGTGGTCGCCAGGATGCCCGTGTATCTGATGTCGCTGGCCGTCGTGCTGGTGGTGCGGGAGCAGGGCGGCAGTTACGCACAGGCCGGCCTGGTCGCCGCCCTCTACACGGTCGGCATGGCCTTGGGCAGCCCGCTGATCGCCCGGCGTGTGGACCGCGGCGGCATGCGCCCCGTGCTCGTCGCCACCGGACTCCTCCATCCCTCGGCTCTCGGCGCGCTGGTGTGGGCCACCGGGCCCGGCGGCTGGGCCCAGCCGGTCCTGGCGGTCGTCGCCGGGGTCGCGCTGCCGCCGGCCAACGCCTGTATGCGCTCGCTGTGGGCACGGCTCCCCCTGAAGGACGAGGAGCGGGAGACCGCCTATCTGTGGGAGGCGCTGCTCACCGAGGTCCTCGTGATCGGGGCGCCGCTGATGCTGGCCGGCCTGATGCTGTCGGGCTCCGCCGGGCTCGCGCTCACGACGGTGGCCGCCGTCGGGGGCGCCGGTGCTCTGGGGCTCGCCTTCACCCGGCTTCCGGAGGGCACCGGGCAGAAGAGGCCGCGCGGCCTGCTGGGGCCCCTCAGAGAGGTCCCGATGCTCGCGCTGATGAGCATCATGACGGTGTGCTCCGTGCCCGTCGGGCTGATGACCCTGGCCATTCCGGCCTTCGTCGACGAGCACGGAGGCCGGGGCAGCACCGGTGTGGTGTACGCCTGTTGGGGTGTCGGCAGTGCGGTCGGCGCGCTGTGGCTCGGGCGTAGCCAGTCGAACGTGGCGGCGCACCTGCGCTTCCCGCGTCTGGTGTTCGCGTTCGCCGTCGGCACGGCCCTGCCGCTGCCGGCCACCTCGCAGCCGACGCTTGCGGTGGCCTTGGCGGTGGGCAGTGCGCCCATCGCTCTGGTGTCCGCGACCGAGATGACGCTGGTCAGCACGGTGGCGGACAGCAGGTCGCTGACCGAGGCGTTCACATGGGCCTCGCTGGCGACCGTGGTGGGTGACGCGGTGGGCCAGCAGGCCGGTGGTCTGCTCATCGAACCGGTCGGTGCCCACGGGGTGTTCGCGGTGGCGTCCGGCGTGGCACTGGCGGGGGCCGGGCTGGCGTTCGCCTGCCGCGGGGTGCTGGCCCATGGTGCCGGCGTGCCCGCGGAGTGCCCGGCGTGAGCGCTGTCCGGGCGGCCCGGGGCCCACCGCGTCGCCCCGTCTTCCGCCCGTTTCCGCCCCTCCCACCTGACCGGCGCAAGAAACACGAGGTAGACCCCCATGAACCGCTCCGTCACCGAACCGCCTTCCGCTCCTGTCTTCCGTCCGGTCGCCCGCGGGGGTTTCGCCGGTGCCGTCAAGGAATTCCTGGCGGACCCCGGCCGGCTGCCCGTGCCCGTACCGGTCGAGGGCCGTGCGGATCTCGGCCGGAGCGTGGAACTGGCCGCCGGCCTCTACGACGGCGTGTGCCCACCACCACGGGTGGACTTCGGCATCGTGCTGGGGTCGGGGGAACTGCTCGACGGTGTCGTGGAGTTGGCCCGCCCGCTCGCCCGGCGCTGGCTGCCGGAGGAGGAGCTGGACGGTGCCACCGGATTCCGGTATCCCGGATCGCTCGTGGTCGTCAGCGGCTACGACCGGCTCACTCTCGATCCCGTCAGGGCGCTGCTGCTGGCCTCGTACCGGGGTGCGGAACGCGCGCTGACGCTGCTGAGCGGGCGCGACGACGCCTCCGTCGCCTGGAACGTCGCCAAGCAGTACGGCCGGCCCGCCCCTGGTGTCGACGCGCTGGGCCTGTTCACCGACACGGACCGGCCGCCCCATCTGCCCGGTGTCCGCATCTTCGACGACCGTGACTTCGAGCGCGGTGACATCCAGCGTGAGATCCTCGGCACCCGGTGGCGCAGGGTCGTCTTCCAGGGCCACGGCAAGGACGACAGCGTCAACCTCGGTGAGTTCACCATCTGCGGCCTGAATCCCGCCGTGCCCGCCGCCCCGGGGCTGCTCGGCCCGCGCTGCGCCTACGGGCTGCCGTGCTACAAGCCCGAGGACAAGCTGATCCCCCTCCATCGCGTCGAGGCCGTGGAGGTGGTGCTCAGCGCCTGCAACAGCGGCCCGCTCGCCGACCTCGCGCTCTACGACCCCAAGTACCAGCTGCTGCTCAACGCCCTCGACGGGCCCGCCCGTACCGTCGTCTCCGCCGTCTCCGTGCACGACTCCGACCGGCCCGAGAACGTCGCGTGGATGCGGGCCGCCCTCACCGGGGCGGACTCCGTCGACACCCTCAACGCCAGCCTCGCCGGCTCGCACCCCTACCCGGCCTTCATGCGCTTCGGCATGCCGGAGGACCCCTCGCGGACGCCCGCCGCGCCCGCGCCGTCCGAGCACCACCCCGACCGGCTGGTGCTCACGACGGGACGCCGCCTGACCGCCCTGCTGGCCTCCGGACTCCTGCCGCACAACCACGGCTTGCGCCCCCGCCTGAGCAAGCTCGCCCGGAAGGTGGACCTGTGGG
This sequence comes from Streptomyces sp. NPDC025618, assembly GCF_055558795.1. Classification (NCBI taxonomy): domain Bacteria; kingdom Bacillati; phylum Actinomycetota; class Actinomycetes; order Kitasatosporales; family Streptomycetaceae; genus Streptomyces; species Streptomyces sp. NPDC025618. The sequence goes on from NZ_JBVHLW010000019.1 coordinate 121,236, forward strand.
TGGCCCGTCCCACCCATCTCGCCGACCAGTCCTCCGAGGAGATCCGCTCCTCCCTCGCCGCGGATCTCCAGTCGCTCGACCACGCCATCGCCGAGGCGGTCACGGCGAACCCCGAGGACGAGATCATGAACTACCCCGCCCACTTCGGCGACCGCAGCTCGCTGGACCCGCAGGTGCGGGAGGTGACGTGTCACTGCGGGCGCCCGGCCCAGGAGTTCACCCGGCGCGGCCTGCTGCCGCACATCCTGGACACGACCTGCGCGGTCTGCATGCGCTGCGGCGATGTCACCTTCCGCGTGCCCGACGCCCCCGCGCTGCTGGCCCACGCCGCCGACGAGGTCGAGCAGGGCGGCCTGCTCGAGGTGCGCGCCGACCTGCTCGCGTCCCGCCCCGGGCCCGTACGGCTGGGCCTGTTCGTGCCGACGTACCTGCGCCAGGACACGACGGTCGAACCGGCCACGGTCAAGGTCCGGGGCTCCGCCGAGGAGCACCGGGACGTCACCTTCCGGGTGCGGTTCGCGCCCGGTACCGCACCGCAGGCGTACTACTTCACGGTGTTCGCCGTGCAGGACCTCGCCGTCTCCACGGCCCGGCGGCACTTCGGCGTCATCCCCCGCCACGCCTGAGGCGGCGCCCGGCACCACCTCGGCCCCCACCACCGGACGGACGAAGGACGGTTTGTCATGGAGAACCAGACCAAGCCCGCGATCGAACTCATCGAGCACGACGGCGAGGTGACCCTGAGCATCGGCGGCGAACAGGCCATGCAGGCATGGGAGCGCGACCTGATGTGGGCCAGTGCCGACCTGCTGTGCGAGCACGGCCACGACTTCTACGAGGTCGGCCTCGGGCTCGGTCTCTCCGCCCTGCGCATCGCGGGCCACCCCGCGACCCGCAGCCACACGGTCCTGGAGCTCTTCGACGAGGTCGAGAACCTCTTCCGCGCCCGGCATCCGGAACTGCCCGGCAACCTCACCATCGAGCGCGGTGACTTCTTCCGGCGCGTCTTCGAGCTGCCCTCGGAGAGCGTCGACGGGATGTTCTTCGACCCGGCGCTCGACATGCGCGTATGGACCGACAAGGAGCTGTGGGCCAGGACCATGCCGGAGGTCGTCCGGGTGCTGCGTCCCGGCGGTGTCTTCATCCCGTTCTTCAGCACCAAGCCGGAGCTGCGCTGGCAGTACCTCCCGCACTTCCGCACCATCCGTGTGGTGCGCCACCCGTATCTGGCGTACGACACCACCGAATACACCCATGGCATCAGCGGTGACGCCTACATCCAGTGCTTCCACAAGGACTGACGCCCTTCGGGGCGGCATCCGGTGAAGTGACGCGGAATACATCGAGCGGCGCGAGGAGCAGCGGGCGCGGGCCCTGATCGCCGGCCGGGCCCGGCCCGGGGCACCCTTGCGCGCCCCTGCGACAGGCACCCCCTGAAGAGCCGGAGCGGCGTGGGGTTAGCATATGAGCGCCGCCTAGCTCGAAAGATAAAACTGTGACTGTCAATGACGACTCGTTCACTAATTGGAAGAACCGCGAGGAGATCGCGGAGTCGATGATCCCGATCATCGGGAAGCTTCACCGGGAGCGGGACGTCACGGTCCTGCTGCACAGCCGCTCCCTGGTGAACAAGTCGGTGGTCAGCATTCTGAAGACCCACCGGTTCGCCCGGCAGATCGCCGGTGAGGAGCTCTCGGTCACCGAGACGCTGCCCTTCCTGCAGGCCCTCACCACCCTCGATCTCGGCCCTTCCCAGATCGACATCGGCATGCTCGCCGCGACCTACAAGGCCGACGACCGGGGACTGTCGGTGGCGGAATTCACCGCGGGCGCCGTCGTCGGGGCCACCGGCGCCAACAAGATCGAGCGCTGCGCGCCGCGTGACGTCGTCCTCTACGGCTTCGGCCGGATCGGCCGCCTCGTCGCCCGCCTGCTGATCGAGAAGGCGGGCTCCGGGAACGGCCTGCGACTGCGCGCGATCGTCGTCCGCCAGGGCGGTGACCAGGACATCGTCAAGCGCGCCTCACTGCTGCGGCGCGACTCCATCCACGGCCAGTTCCAGGGCACGATCACCGTCGACGAGGCGAACAGCACGATCATCGCCAACGGCAACGAGATCCGGGTGATCTACGCCAACGACCCGTCGGAGGTCGACTACACGGCGTACGGCATCAAGGACGCCATCCTCATCGACAACACCGGCAAGTGGCGCGACCGCGAGGGCCTCTCGAAGCACCTGCGCCCCGGCATCGAGAAGGTCGTCCTGACCGCGCCGGGCAAGGGCGACGTCCCCAACATCGTGCACGGCGTCAACCACGACACGATCAAGCCGGACGAGCAGATCCTGTCCTGCGCCTCCTGCACCACCAACGCGATCGTCCCGCCGCTGAAGGCGATGGCGGACGAGTACGGCGTCCTGCGCGGCCACGTGGAGACCGTCCACTCGTTCACCAATGACCAGAACCTGCTGGACAACTACCACAAGGCGGACCGTCGCGGCCGCTCGGCGCCGCTCAACATGGTCATCACCGAGACCGGCGCCGCCTCCGCCGTCGCCAAGGCGCTGCCCGATCTGAAGGCGCCGATCACCGGCAGCTCGATCCGTGTCCCGGTGCCGGACGTCTCCATCGCGATCCTCAGCCTGCGGCTCGGGCGCGAGACCACCCGCGACGAGGTCCTCGACTACCTCCGCAATGTGTCGCTGACCTCGCCGCTGAAGCGCCAGATCGACTTCACCACCGCCCCCGACGCGGTGTCGAGCGACTTCATGGGCTCACGCCACGCCTCGATCGTCGACGCCGGCGCCACCAAGGTGGACGGCGACAACGCCATCCTCTACCTCTGGTACGACAACGAGTTCGGCTACTCCTGCCAGGTCATCCGCGTCGTCCAGCACGTCTCCGGGGTGGAGTACCCGACCTACCCGGTTCCGGCGGCCTGATCGCACGCACCGTCCCCGGTCACCTGGGCCGCCAGGTGACCGGGGACGGTGCGGGTGCTAGGGACTGTGTGAGGTTGCGATCAACTGGTTGTTTTCAGGAGGTCGTTGATCCAGATCATCGAGGCGCGGAGATGGAGGCCTGCGAGGTAGCT